>JADJCR010000010.1 GCA_016703125.1 Micrococcales bacterium
CGGCGCGGGTCCGGCTGACCCGCAGCCGCGGCGCCGCGGTTCTGGTGCGCTACCGAATTCCGGGCATCCCAGACTGGTCCCAAGGAGACGAGTACCGTCCGGTGGCGGTGGCCGGGGATCACACGTTCACTACCCTGACCGCCGGGGCCACGCACACGTGCGGGGTCGACACCGCCAGGAAGGCGTGGTGCTGGGAAACGACGAAAAGGGGGGCCTCGGGGACGGCAAGGATGATCAGGCGTCCGAGTACAGTCCGGTGGCGGTGGCCGGGGGGCACACGTTCACGACCCTGACCGCCGGGGGCATGCACACGTGCGGGGTCGACACCGCCGGGAAGGCGTGGTGCTGGGGTTCCGACGGTAACGGCAAACTCGGCGACGGCGACGACGGCCAGGAGCGGGAGCCCAGCCCGGTGGCGGTGGCCGGGGAGCACAGATTTTCGACACTGACCGCCTCGAACATGCATACGTGCGGCGTCGACACCACCGGGAAGGCGTGGTGCTGGGGCTGGGACACCGACGGGGCGGCCGGGGATGGCGATGACGGCCAGGGCAATGAGTACAGTCCGGTGGCGGTGGCCGGGGGGCACACTTTCGCGGCCCTTACCACCGGCGATCTGCACACATGCGGGCTCGACACCGCCGGGGTGGCGTGGTGCTGGGGCTATGACGGTCAGGGGCAGGTCGGCGACGGCGACGACGGCCAAGGCGACGAGTACAGCCCAGTGGCGGTGGCCGGGGGCACACGTTCATGGAGCCTGACCGCGGGCTACCGCCACACGTGCGGTGTGGACCCGGCCGGGGCGGCGTGGGGCTGGGGCGCCTGCAGTTTCGGCAGTCTCAGTTTCAGCCCGGTGGCGGTGGCCGTGGGTCACATTCACGACCCTGACCGCCTCAAACAACCACACGTGCGGGGTCGACACCGCCGGGAAGGCGTGGTGCTGGGGCTGGAACAGTTCGGGCGCCCTCGGGGTCGGCAGGGGCGTGTCGATCGACCAAACCCCGGTGGCGGTGGCCGGGGGGCACACTTTCACGTCCCTGACCGCCGGGGGCACGCACACGTGCGGGGTCGACAATGCCGGGAAGGCGTGGTGCTGGGGCTCCGACGCCCTCGGGCAGGTTGGTGACGGCGACGAGTATTCACCCTGGCAGGACTGACGGCAGTGGGCAACGACCCGAGGGGTCACGATTGCGCTCGCGCCACAGGGGTGTGCATCACCATGGGGATGACCAACAGATGGAGGGGTCTCGAAGCGATGTTCTGGCCTGCGCCCGGCGGCTTCGAACTCCAGGCCATCGCCACCGTTGGGCCCGCAGGTCGGCTCGGGGTTCGGCCGGACCTGTATCCCCGTTCGGCTCAGGCCGAACGTAGGAAACGGTCCATGACGCGAACCCCGAACTCCAGGGCGTCGACGGGGACGCGTTCGTCGATCCCGTGGAACAGTGCCGTGAAGTCGAGATCAGCAGGCAACTGCAGCGGGGCGAACCCGAAGCACCGGATGCCCAGCCGGGACAGCGCCTTGGCGTCCGTCCCCGGACAAGGTGTACGGGACCGGCACGGCCTCGGCGTCCTCAGCCATCGGCGCGGCGACCATCCCATGCAGGAGATCTCCATCGAAAGTCGTCTCGAGGCTGATGTCGAGGACCTCCGGCTCATAGGTGACCCCGGGCTCCAGTAGCGCATCGAACTGGGCGAAGAAGTCGGCCTCCAGGCCGGGCAGGAAGCGGGCGTCGACGACGGCCTCGGCCTCCCCCGGGATCACGTTGTTCTTGTAGCCGGCGCTCAGCATGGTGGGGTTGGCGGTGTGCCTCAGGGTGGCGCCGATCATGCGGGCCAGCGGACCGAGTTCGGTCAGGGCCGCTTCCGGATCGCGTGGGTCGAAGTTGACCCCGGCAGCCTCACACGCCTGGGCGAGGAACTGCTCGACGGTCGGCGTCAGTTGCAGCGGGAACCGGTGCTCACCGATCCGGGTGATGGTGCGCGCCAGTCTGGTCACGGCGTTGTCGTCGGCAATCATCGATCCGTGGGCCGCTGTGCCCGAGGCCCGCAGGCGCAGCCAGGCCAGCCCCTTCTGCGCAGTCTCGATCATGTAGAGGCGCTTCTTGTTGGCCAGTTCCAGCGAGAATCCCCCGACCTCTCCTACCCCCTCTGTGACACCATCGAGAAACTCGGGATGGTTGTCCACCACCCAGTGGGCACCATGACGGCCACCCGCCTCCTCGTCCGGCAGGAACAGCAGCACGATGTCCCTTCGGGGCCGGGTCCCCTGCCGCTGCCAGTCCTGGACCACGGTGAGGATCATGGCGTCCATGTCCTTCATGTCAACGGCTCCCCGGCCCCACACCATGCCGTCGTGGATGACCCCTCGAAGGCCGGGACCGACCAGTCAGCGGCGATGGCAGGGACCACGTCGAGGTGCGCGTGAAGCACCAGCGCCGGTGCCGCGGGGTCCTGCCCGGGAACGCGGCAGACGACACCTTGCCGCTGCGCGGAAGTCGTGGTGAAGCGGTGGGGATCCAGCCCCGCCCCTGCAGGAACGCCTCCACGAACTCAGCCGCAGACGCCTCCCCGGTCCCGAACCGTCGCCGTAGTTGGAGCTGTCGAGTTGAATGAGTTCCGGAACAGACCCGGGCTACCGTCGACGTCATGGTGTCACTGTGCCATCGGGCGCACCGGGCTGAACAGCCGAACCGTTGACCTCCCGGCTGTTCGTTGCCGTATGGGCCGTCGCTGGAAGCGGTGGACGCGCTGGCCCGTGCCCTGGAACCCCTGTCCGGGGCCTATCCCGAACTGCGCTGGCAGACACCCGACAGGTGGCACATCACGCTCGCCTTCCTCGGCGACCGCGACGAGCACCGGTGCGTCGAACGGTTCGGGCGGCAACCTGCGGCGGCGGCCGGCGCCCTGCAGCTCGACGGCAGCGGCATGTTCGGGCCGGTGTTGTGGATCGGCGTGTCCGACTCCGGCTGGCTGGCAACGGTGGCCTCACAGGCGCAGCGGGGTATGGGTTCGGATGAGCGACGGTTCCGCGGACACGTGACCGTGGCGCGTTCGCGCACCGCAACTGGCAGGCGGCAACTGGCCCGCGCCGCTGCTGACCTGGCGTCGTTCCGATCCCCGCCCTGGATCCCCGACGAGGTGACCCTGGTGCGCTCCACAACCGGCCCTAGGCCGTCGTACGAGGTGATCGCGCGCACCCCCCTCACCAGTCACGGTCCCTGAAATGGGCTTGCTAGTCTTGGAACCCCAACCGGTCCGGGTGGCGGAATAGGCAGACGCGCTAGCTTGAGGTGCTAGTGCCCTTAACGGGGCGTGGGGGTTCAAATCCCCCCTCGGACACACAGAAGTGGGATCAGTCCCACCACTCGGGGGTTGACGACCCCCACCTCGACCGGCGAGAGCACGCTCGCCGAGGCACACCCCGCATTCGGACGCGTCGACCCACCCGTTGACGGCCCTGCCTCTGAACCCCCGGAAGCAGGTGCTGCGGTCGCGTGCGGCACGGGTGAACCGGGTCACTATTGCGAACCGAACGCCGGGATCGTGGACCCGCCGATAGCCAAACACGTGCCTGCTACTCGCCCCCCGCGCCTGCCCGCCGCCATCACACGCGTCATAGTGGGCGCTGCGATGCCCGCCTGAAGGCGCCCAGCTCGCGGCGGAAGGGGGCAGGTCGGTCGGGCTCCCAGTTGTGCGGCGTCCGGGTCGAGTGGATCAGGGGGCGGGGTGTTCTGCTTCCTCGCCGAGGTCGACCAACTCTGCCCTGGTTGCTGCGAAGTCCTTGGGGTTGAAGGTGTAGATGGGCAGTGCCTGGCTCACGGCGATCGCGGCGATCATCGCGTCGAATGCGCGCGCTCGAGAATTCTGACCCGCTGCGCGTAGCGACGCGGCGATAGGGCCGAAGGCTCGAGCGGCCTCAGCGTCGAAGGGCAGCGGTTCACCGAAGTCGGTCTCGGCCTGCTGCAGGTGTCGTTGGCGAGCGGCTCGCTCGGACGGGGTGGCGGCGACGAGCGGTCCGACGCTCAGCTCCGCCAAGGTCACGGTCGTGATGACGGACTCGGCGGCCAGGCGCCGAGGATCGACCTCCCCCAAGCGGATGACCGCGCTGGTGTCCAGGACCGCGCGATCGTGGGGCGGGGTGGTCACAGGGACTGGTCCAGGAGTGCGTCGATGTCGCCCCTCAGCGCGTTGGCGTCCACCTGGGGAAGCCGTCGCCGGCGCGCCACCAGCTCCGCGGCAGACAGGCTTCGTCGTGGGAGGGGTCGCAGTTCGGCGACGGGGGTGCCGTCGCTGGTGATGGTGAGGGTCTCTCCGCTCTGGACGCGTGCGAGCACGTCACCGCCGTGATTGCGGATGTCGCGGACGGAGACTCGCTTCTCATCAGGGGTCGCGGTCATGCCCCGAGTGTATCACCCGTGAGACGCCTCCGACGGACCTGGCGTGGAGGTCGCCGGACACTGGGTGCGGACGCCTTTGATGGACTATTCGAAGGCGCCCTCACTGGCTCACGGCACTGCAAGGGCCGCTCCACCCGGGCCGCTCCAGGTGCTCGTCTCGAGGAGCCTCATCTAACGTGCATCTCACGAGATTCTGACAACTGGCCGTAACGGCCAAGTGGGGACCTCACCGTGAATCGTGGTCTGATCAGGCATTTCATGGATCACGCACTACTGCCCGTTTCGGCCCAATATGGGCGTGACGAAAGTTCAAGTCCCCCCTCGGACACCAGGAACACACGTGTGACCTTACGTTGAGCAAGAGTTGCGAACTCTCAGCCTTCGCGCGTCAGACGCCTTGCGACTGTTCTTGCGGGTTGTGTCGAATACGTTCGTTTCGCGCAGAGACCAGTAGGCAGACAGGGAGTTATCATCCGGCGAATGACGAGGACAGCGGCAACTGGAGTTGCTTCGATTGCTGAGGTGGCGGACCTGCGGGGCGATGCCCGTTCGTTCCGTTCTGTGGGTGATCCTGCGGATACCGATTCTGCGGCATCAGGCGCTGAGGGAGCACTGAGTGGTTGAGCGTGCGGCGACTGGGCATCCACCGTGGTCACGGCTCCAGGGAAGGGCGTCGGTGTTTCCTTTTGCGGCAACGGGGACGCGGTGTCGCCATGCCCGACTGATGCCGGAGCCTCAGCGTGAACACGGCCGCGGTGGAGACGGCAGCGGCGCGGCGAGCTGTCTTCTACGCGAAGTTCACGATCGGCTACAACGTGGTCGAGGGTGTCGTCGCGGTCGCCGCTGGCACCGCAGCCGGGGCGATCTCACTGATCGGGTTCGGCGTCGATTCCGCGATCGAGGTCGCCGCCGCGACCGTCGTCCTGATCAGGCTCACGGCCAACCTGCGCGGCGAGGAACCCGACGAGGACAAAGAGCGCCGGGCGCTGAAGTTCATCGCGATCACGTTCTTTGCGCTGGCCGCCTACGTTGTGTTCGAAGGCGTCCGCGACTTGATCACCGGCGAGACACCTGACACGTCCCTTGTCGGCATCGGGATCACCGGGCTGTCAGTGGTGATCATGCCGTGGCTGGCGCGGGCGAAGCGGATAGCCGGTGAGCAGATGGGCTCCAAGCTCGTCATAGCCGATGCCTCGGAGACCAGACTGTGCGCCTGGCTGAGCGTGTCCACATTCGCAGGGCTGGTCGCATTCGCCGTCTTCGGTCTGCCATGGCTCGACGCCGTTGCCGGATTCATCATCGCCGCATTCGCGATCATGGAAGGTAAGGAAGCCTGGGAGGGCGAGCTGGCCGACGACGACGGCGATGACTGACAGCCCCACCCCGGTCCAGTCCGCTACTGAGAAACGCCCACAGGTCTCGCCCGCTATTGCTGCGGCGTGGCGGCGGACTGGCCGCCAGGACGTGGGCGAAAGGGCCACCGTCCGGGTCGCACCGGCGCCCGCTTTCCGGCATACACGGATCGCCCGGACATCGTGTGGCACGGCGCCCGCCAACCCCTCGCAAAGGAAGGTGCTGCATCGCCCTTGACGGGTCGCCGCCCGGTCAGTCGAGGATGTCGTGCGGACCGTCGCCACAAGAGGGGCAGCATGGCCCTTTAGTTACCGGATGCTGCGGCGAACTCATCAGGCAGGCCGTGCAATGCAGCTTGCCGCAGCTCTGGCACACGTGGGCCCGTCGAGCCTCCAATGCCTCGTACCTACGCTGGGGTCCCGCTGCTTCGCGTGCGCCTGCTTGCGCCTGAACAGGGACATCGCAACCTCCCTTGAAGGCCGATGCCGGTCTCCGTGCCGAGTGCCACGTCGTGATGACCCGAGGCCATGGTGTCGCCGCTGTACGAGGTCATCCGGCCACGAGGCGCGACATCGTCAGAATGCACCGCTCTGCCGCACCTTCGGTGCGATCATGCGACGTGAGTTTCGACTACACGGACCCGCGCTGGGTTGATGAGGCTGTTCACCTGTCCCCGTACGATTCGGCGTGGCCGGAGACCTTCGAGACCGAAGCCGTTGCGCTGCGTGCCCTGCTCGGAGGTTGGATCACCGGCGGGGTCCATCACGTGGGAAGCACGGCGATACCGGGCATGATCGCCAAACCCGTCATCGACATCATGATCGGCGTCGCCGGTCTTGAGGAAAGCCGACCCTGCATTGACGCACTCCGTGGGGTGGGCTGGTGGTATGCGCCATACCGCCCCGACATCATGCATTGGTTCTGCCGGCCGAACCCGGCGCGACGCACCCACCATCTGCATCTCGTGCCAACCGGCTCGGACTGGTACCAGGCGGAGTTGTCATTCCGGGACTACCTCATCGAGCACGCCGCTGATGCCGAACGGTACGCCAGATTGAAGCAGGACCTGGCTGCACGCTTTCCTGATGACCGCGAAGCCTACACAGAAGACAAGAGCGAGTTCATCGCCCGCGTCAATGCGCGCGCAGGTCAACCGCGCCGCAGCACGCAGAGGACACGAACAACTGCCGGCGGCCGCCCCGTCCTCGGTGCTACTGCCCCGACGTGGAACCGGCTCCCGGGGTCGATGCGATGTACTCGCGCAACAGGTCCGCGAAACGGTCCGGCTCGTCGAGGTGGGGGAAGTGGCCGGCCCCTTCGAAGAGTTCGACGCGGCACTGCGGGATCGATCGCTGAGCCTTGAGGGCATGCCACGCGGGGATCATCCGGTCACGCGAACCCCACACGATCAAGGTCGGGACGGGTATGGCATCCGGGAGGTAGTCATGCGCGCTGACGCTCTGTCCCCCCGGGTCGATGACGGAACGTGTGGTGGCGAGAAAGGCACGGCGGCTCTGACCGTCACCGAGCGACGTGAACCCCTGCCAGATCGCAGTTATGTCCGAGCCGGGCTTCCAGCCCGCCTTGCCCAGCAGGCGCCCGGCGGACTCGGCGCGCTCGCGTACCCACTGCGACGCGATGACGGGAAGCACCCACTCCGCGCCCGGCAGAGCCGCCGAACGCAGGACCCCGTTCACCTCACGGCCGAGCCCACCACTGGCGACGAGGACCAGTCGCTCGACCCGCTGCGGGAAGAGGTAGTAGAACTCCATCGCGATCCCCCCGCCCAGGGAGTGCCCGACGATGGTGACCTTCTGGATCCCCAGCCGATCGAGCAGGTCCCGCAGGGTCGCGGCGTGGGCACCCAGCGAGTAGTCCCCCATCGGCTTGGCCGAATGTCCGTGTCCGAAGAGGTCGGGAACGATGACCCGATGGTTGTCGTCCATGCGGTCGATCAAATGGGTCCAATTCCGGTGGGAGCCGAGGATGCCGTGGACGAACAGCACCGCCGGACCCGACCCGCTGTCGAGGTAAGCCAGTTCATGGCCGTGGAGCGCCACTCTGTGGGGGGTCAACGTCTGCATGGCACTCCTTGCGTGGCCGGCCTGGCGGACAGAACCTACTCTACCGTAGGTTTCGCAACCGTAGGTTCAGGCGCTGTGGGATGTGCGCGCGGGCCAGCGAGGACTACTCTCGGGCGCATGACCGATCACCCCGACAGCGACCACATGCACTTCCGGCGGATGGACGACATGACCCCCGCCGACTTCGAGGTGCTCCGGCACGTCCACGAGGAGAACCTCGAACGACTGCCCGACCTGCTGCTCGGGCTGCTCGACAGCCTCGGTGGCGATGAGGCGTATCCGGTCGACCGCAAGACGCACTCCCTGCAGGCCGCGACCCGGGCGCTCCGCGACGGCCGCGAAGAGGAGTACGTCGTCGTGGCACTCCTGCACGACATCGGGGAGGCACTCGGTCCACTCAACCACGGGGAGGTGATCGCAGCCATCCTCAAACCCTTCATCAGCGAGGCGAACCACTGGATGCTGGAGCACCACCCCCTTTTCCAGACATACTTCTACGGCGGCAACGTCGGCATCGATCCGGACGGTCGCAACGCGTACCGGGACAACCCGTACTTCGAACGCACCGCGCAGTTCTGCGCCCTGTACGACGAGGTGTCGTTCGACCCCGATTACCCCAACGAGCCGGTCGAGACCTTCGTGCCCATGGTGCGCCGCGTGCTGTCCAAGCAGTGGGAACCGCCGAACACCGCGACGTCATAACGCTGGCGCGTCCCCCGCTAGGCTTCCGCGCGGGAGGGTTCCATGATCGGGCTGGGTACAGTCATCAACGTTGCGGCGATCCTCGTCGGAGCGAGCATCGGCGTCCTCATCGGCCATCGCCTGCCCGAGCGGACCCGCACCACCGTCACCGACGCCCTCGGCCTGGTCACACTGGTCATCGGCGGACTGAATGTCGTGGCCCTGCAGGACGAGGCGTTCACCGCCGCCGTGGGTGGGGGCGTGACCCTGCTCGTGGTGCTGGGGGCGCTGCTCATCGGGGGGATCACCGGCTCGCTGCTCGGCCTGGAAAGCCGGCTCGAGGATCTCGGGTCCTGGTTGCAGCGACGCCTGGCCCCCGGGGAAGGCTCCGGGTCACGGGCGCGGTTCGTCGAAGGTTTCGTCGACTCCTCGCTCATCTTCTGCATCGGCCCGCTCGCGGTGCTGGGTGCGCTCAGCGACGGACTCGGGCAGGGCATCGACGAACTGGCACTGAAATCGGCCCTGGACGGTTTCGCGGCGATCGCCTTTGCGGCGTCGCTGGGGTGGGGGGTCGCCGCCTCTGCCCTGTCCGTGGGCGCCTGGCAAGGGTTTCTCACGGTGGTGGCGGTTCTCGTCGGCGACATCATGTCGCCGGAACTCGTGGCCGCGATCACGGCCACGGGGGGTGTGCTCCTGCTCGGGGTCGGGATGCGCCTACTCAACCTCAAGGCCATCCCGGTGGGCGACATGCTGCCGGCCCTGATCGCCGCCCCGCTGCTGACTGCGGCGGTCGCGGCAGTGGTTACTTGATCTTCTTCACGAAGACAGTCACGTGTTGGACTGCGCGGATCGAGAACGTCTTGCCCTCGTACTCCTCGAAACCCTGGCGGCCTATCCCCTTGGTGGGGATCGTGACGGAGATCGTTTCAGTGCCCGCCTCGGTGGAGCCCTTGCGGGGTCCCGACGTGTAGCCCACCTCGGACATCAGCATTGCGCTCACTGAAGGGTTGTCCAGGACGACCCCGGCCTGCGCCCCGCAGATCCGCCACCCCTGCTTCACCTGCCAGGTCGCGTACGGGGGCGAAGAACTCACCTGGAAGCGGACTGCGCCTGGGTTGGTGCCTCGGGACACCGGGGGCTGACCCTCGATCGGTGTTCTCACTTCCCGTGTGGACGTTCGTGTGCATCCGTGCCAGCTGTAGGTCGGGGTCGGGTGCCCGAGGAAGTAGCCGGCGTCTGCGCTCGGCGGACGCTTGTCGTTCTCGGGGTTCGGTTTCTTGGCATGCGTCACCGATGGGGTGGCGGCGAGGCCGAGGGCGAGGGCGAACAGTGCCGTTCTGCGCAGCATGGACAGACCCTAGCCCACCTGCCTGCGCACCCGCTTGTCGCACTCGCGCGCCGGATCACCCGCGCAGCGTTTGGGCCAACTCGGCGAAGGCATCCACCATCAAGCCCATGTCCTGCTGCGTGTGGGCCACCGAGACCAGCCACTGCTCGTCGAGACCAGGAGGCGTGAGAATGCGGCGGTTGATGCCCCACAGCCAACTGAGCTCGGCGGCCTCGAAGTCCGTCCTCTTGTAGTCGCGGTAGTTGCGCACCGGGGCGTTGGCCCAGGTCACCGCGCCCTTGACGCCGAAGCCGACGGTGTGGGCCGGCAGTTCGTAGCGCGCGATGATCTCGTCCATCGCATCGAGCGCGCCATTGTTGATCTGCTCGGCATGGTCGAGCACCTCCGGCGTGCAGACCTCATCGACAGCGGCCGCCGCCGCCATGGTCAGCGGATTGCCGTTGTACGTGCCGAAGTGGGCCATCCGGCCGTCGGTGATCGTCGACATGATGTCCTTGCGGCCGCCGAACGCCGCGAGCGGAAGGCCGCCGCCGATGCTCTTGGCGAGGGTGACCAGATCCGGCTTCACGCCCAGTCGTTGCCCGGCCCCTCCGACGCCGGCGGTTAGCCCGGTCTTCACCTCGTCGAACACCAGCAGCGCACCGTGGCGATCGCACGCCTCGCGTACGCCGGCCAGGTAACCCTGATCCGGGAGGACGATGCCGATGTTCTCGAGCACCGGTTCCATGACCACCGCTGCGATCTCATCGGCGAACTCCGAGAGCACTGCCTCCAGTCGGTCGAGGTCGTTGTAGGGCACGACGTGGACGATGCCGGCCTCCACTTCGAACGGCACGACCGGCACGGGCGCATCCTCAGGTCCTGCCTCGGCGACATCCGGTTTCACCGACACGGACAACGCGTCGTACCCACCGTGGTAGCCACCCTCGATCTTCACGATCCCGCGCTTGCCGGTGAACGCGCGTGCCGCCTTCACGGCGTACATGTCGGCTTCTGTGCCGGAGTTCGCGAAACGCACCTGCTCGAGACTGAACCGCTGCTGATACCGCTCGGCGATGTCCGTGGTGGTCGGCGACGGCGTCACGAACAGGGTGCCGGTCTCCAGCGCCTTGGACACGTACTCGACGACCACCGGGTTCAGGTGCCCCACCAGCATGGCGCCGAAGCCCATCGACAGGTCCAGGACCTGCCGGTCGTCGACGTCGGTCAGCCAAGCCCCCTTGGCAGCCTTGAAGGCCAACGGGTGCGGGTCCCAGTGCTGGAAGGAGGACGCGACCCCCAGTGGCAGCGGCACGGACGCCCGCTCGTGGTGCGCGGCCGAACCCGGGGTGGAGGCGGTGAAGCGCTCCCACTCCTGCGCCATCAACTTCTCGATGCGAGCCGGGTCCAGTGGCGTGGAGGAGCCCGGCACGGTCCGCCGAGTGGCGGGGTCGTTGGGCAGGGAGGTGGTCTTGTCGATCTCAGTCATGGTGGCTCCGCGGGCGTTGAACGTTCCCCCGACCGTAGCAAGAACGGCGACGTTTCGACAGCCCAAACCGTCATCGGGGGGCGTTTATCGCCACGGATTCCTTTGTGCAAGAGCCATGCAACTTCGATGTCCGTCGGCGCAGGCTGACGAATAGGGTCGCCAGTGTGAACGGATCCCTGCCCCGAATCGTGCCCGCTGACCCCGCTGAGCCCCGGTCGGTCGAGGCACTGACCGCATACGCCGGCGAAGTGCGTGAGGCAGCCGGCCTCACTGCGCTGGAGCCCCGGTCGGCGGTGTCCGATATCGATGGCTTCGCGCCGCCCGATGGGTGCTTCCTACTGGCGCTGGCCGGCGATGATGCGGTGGGCTGCGTGGGACTGCAGCGCGTGGGCCCGGACGCGGCGGAGATCAAGCGCATGTGGGTGAAGCCCGAGCACCGTGGCTCCGGACTGTCGAACCGACTGCTGGACGAGGTGGAAGCGCAGGCGCGCGACCTGGGCTACTCGAGGCTGCTCCTGGACACCCACCGCGCCTTGACCGCCGCGGTGCGGTTCTACGAAAGACACGGCTACGTGGCCGTGCCCCGGTACAACGACAACCCCGACGCCACCGACTTCTATGGCAAGGACCTCCCGGGGAGCACCGCGTAGGCCGGCCCAGCGCCGCGGGATTCAAGGGTGGGAGCGAAAGGTACAGGCGGGAGCGATCCAACCGCGCAGTTTCGCTCCCGGGTAGAGGTAACTCTCCCGCCTTTGCCTGGACGGCGGAGGCCCGGCAGCCCCGCCTCGTCGCACAGGCGGGAGCGGCAGCGCCGCGGGTTTCAAGTGCGGGAGCGAAGCCGACAGGCGGGAGCGAACCAACCGCGCAGTTTCGCTCCCGGATGGAGGTATCTCTCCCCCCTTCCCCTGGACGCGGGCCCAACCCCCTCCCCGCAGGACTCCTCACGCACGTTCCGCCGAATCGGCGGCACTGGGACCGGCTGAGGACTAGTCTCCAGTTGGCCCAGCGCTGTTGAGGAGGCAGATGTGTCCCACATCGACGATGCCGCACCCATCGGATTCCCAGAGGTCGCGGAGGAGAAGGGGCTCAAGACCGGCGCCCTCGGCCTGATCTCCAGCGTGGTCATCGGCATGGCGTCCACGGCGCCCGCCTATTCGCTGGCCGCAAGTCTCGGCTTTGTGGTGGCCACCACAAACGGCGACGGCATCGTGGGGGTGAAAGCGCCGTCCATCATGCTGCTGGCCTTCGTGCCCATGCTGCTGATCGCGATCGCGTACCAGCAGCTCAACCGCGCCGAGCCTGACTGCGGCACCACGTTCACCTGGGCCACGCGGGCCTTCGGGCCGAGGGTGGGCTGGATGGGCGGCTGGGGCATCATCGCCGCGGACGTCATCGTCATGGCCAACCTCGCCCAGATCGCCGGTTCCTACACCTTCCAGCTGTTCGGCTGGGACGGCCTGCAGGAGTCGAGCTTCTGGACGACCTTGGCCGGTGTGCTGTGGATCGTGATCATGACTTGGATCTGCTACCGCGGGATCGAGGTGTCGGCGCGTTTGCAGTACGTCCTGCTCACAATCGAGATCGTGATCCTGGTGATCTTCTCCGTCATCGCCCTGCTCAAGGTCTACGGCGGCGACGCACCGGAGGGCGCCCTCGTCCCGAACCTGTCGTGGTTGTGGCCATCGGGGATGACCCTCAGCGCGCTGGTCACGGCCACCCTGATCGCCGTGTTCATCTACTGGGGTTGGGACACCGCCGTATCGGTCAACGAGGAGACCGCGGACCCGGAGAAGACCCCTGGACGGGCGGCCATCATCTCCACCGTGCTGCTCGTCGTCACTTACGCGACCGTGAGCGTCGCGACCGTGGCGTTCGCGGGTACCGGGGAGAGCGGACTGGGCCTGGCCAACCCGGACAACGCCGACGACGTCTTCGCGGCCATCGGGCCGAGCGTGTTCGGCGACAGCGGGGCGGGCAAGTTCATGGAGGTCCTGCTGATCCTGGCGGTCCTCTCCTCAGCGTCCGCCTCGACCCAGACCACGATCCTGCCGACAGCGCGCACGTCGCTGGCGATGGGCGCCTTCAAGGCACTACCGTCCTCGTTCGCGACGATCCACCCCCGCTACCTGACGCCCACCGTGTCGACGATCTGGATGGGTGCGGTGTCGATCGCGTTCTATGTGGGGATGACCCTGGTCAGCGAGAACGTCCTGGCGGACTCCATCGCCGCGGTCGGCCTGATGATCGCCTTCTACTACGGGATCACCGGATTCGCGGCGGTGTGGTTCTACCGGCACCACCTCTTCGACAGCCTCCGGGACTTCCTCATGAAGGGTCTGTGGCCCTTCCTCGGCGGAACGATGCTGCTCACCGCCTTTGTGATCGCCAGCTACCAGTACGCACAACCCGACTACGGCTACACGACCCTGTGGGGTGTCGGCGGGGTCTTCGTGCTCGGCATCGGTTCGCTGCTGCTCGGCGTGGTCCTCATGTACATCTGGAATGCGATGGCGCCGGCGTTCTTCCGCGGTGAGACGCTCCCCAAACGCAGCGCCAGCGATCTCATCCTCGAGATTCCCGCGGACGAAGCAACGTCGCTGCGGCTGCCGGACTCCGGCCTGCCCGACCTGGTGATCGCACCTGACTTGTCCAACCTCCCGGAGGGGGCTGTCGCCGTCGATCTGGAGAGCGGGATGGAGGTTGACTCCGCGGACGATCTCGAGGAGTTGCGCGAGGAGCAGGCCGAGGCGAGCGGCCGACGAGGACCCCGAACCGCCGGGCACACGCTGACGTCAGCGCAACTGCAGTCCTGCTGCGGTTTCCAGGACCGCCAGAGCCACCAGTCGCACGGTGCGCTGATCCGCGGTGTCGGCGGTGGCGTCAACCTCGGTGAAGTCCACCCCGACGACACATCGGGAGCGGGCGGCAATCCGCGCGGCCTGGCGCAGTTCGCGCGCCGTCAGTCCACCGGGCACCGAGGCCGGACACGCGGGGGCCACGCTGCGATCACACACATCGACGTCGAGGTCCACGTGGACACGGCCTTCGCCACCACCGGAGGCGATCTCGATCGCGCGGACCATCACCTCCTCGATCCCGGCAGACTCGACCTCCTCGCGGCCGATGATGGTGATCCCGTGATCACGCGCCCGCACAGCGTAGTCCCGTGAATTCGCGAAGTCGCTGATCCCGACCTGCACGACCCGCCGCCCGTCGAATCCACCCGCGAGCAGCCGCTGCACCGGGGATCCGTTGGACATCCCGTCGCGCAGGTCGTGGTGGGCGTCCAATGTCACCAGCCCGTCAGCGGCCAACCCCCGAGCGACGGCGTAGGTGATGGAGTTGTCCCCGCCGAGGGCGACCAGCAGGTCGCCGCCCCATGTCGCAAGCGTGCCGATCGTGCGCTGCTCGCCCTCCGGGCCGTCGGGTTCGCCCACGTCTCCGAGGTCCTTGGCGGCCAGATCACGCAGGTCGGTGCCCTGCGACTCGACCCAGGTCGAGTACCGGTTCAACGCCGCCCGCACGGCGGCTGGGGTGTTGTGGGCGTTCGTGGGTGACAGCGACGTGGTGTGAGCCGGGATCCCGATCAGCCCCCAGGCCGGCTGGCTCCCTGATGCGGCCAATTCGGCGGTGCTGCGCGCCAGCCACTCCCCCGCCCGAGGCCACCGCGGGTCCTGGTGCAATCCCGCCGTCACCGCACCCGCTCCCCCGCGCGCCACACGCCGGCGACCAGATCGACCCCGGGTCGGTAGGCCAGGTGCACGTACGACGGCGCGTCCAGCATGACCAGGTCGGCCGGCCCACCCACCTGCAGGCGCCCGACGTCGTCACGGCGCAGCGCCCTGGCCCCCCCAACCGTGGCCGCCCACAACGCCTCGGCCACCGTCATATGCATCTCGCGGACCGCCAGGGCGATGCACAGCGGCATCGACGTGGTGAAACTGGTGCCCGGGTTGCAGTCCGTGGCCAGCGCCACAATGACACCGGCATCCAGCAGACGGCGGGCGTCGGGATACGGCGAACGCGTGGAGAACTCCGCGCCGGGCAACAAGGTCGCCACCGTCGGCTGGGAGGTCGAGACACTGTCTGCCAGGGCGGCGACGTCCTGCGGGCTCAGATGGGTGCAGTGGTCGGCGGACGCGGCGGCCACCTCCACTGCGACGGCCACCCCCGGACCGGGCTGCAATTGGTTCGCGTGCACTTTAGGGACCAGCCCCCGCCCAACGCCCGCGGTCAGCACCCGGCGGGCCTGGTCGGCATCGAAGGCACCCCGATCGCAGAACACGTCGACCCACTTGGCCGCTGGCGCGCACGCCTCGAGCATCGGCCCGGCCACCAGTTCCACATACGCATCGGGCTGCCCGGTGAACTCGGCGGGAACGACGTGTGCGCCCAGGAAAGTCACCTCGCCGGTGAACTCCCCCGCCACGTGCAGTGCCCGTAGTTCGTCGTCGACGGTCAGGCCGTAGCCGGACTCTGATCTCGAAAGTGGTGCTGCCCGACGCCAGCAACTCCGCCACCAGTCGCCCGACGTTTGCGCGCAGTTGATCCGTGGATGCCGCCCGCGTGGCGGCCACGGTTGTGCGGATCCCACCGGCGGCGTAGGGCTGTCCGGACATCCGCGCGGCGAACTCCTCGGAGCGGTCCCCGGCGAACACCAGGTGCGCGTGGCTGTCCACGAATCCCGGGACGACTGTCCGGCCACCGGCATCGACGCGGCCATCCGCCGCTGGTGCCCCGCCTGCGGCGCCGATCCAAACGACCCGGCCGCCCTCGATCACGACCGCCGCGTGTCCGAGCACTCCGAGCAGGTCGTCGCCGTCGCACGTGACGAGTTCCCGGATGCCGTCGATGAGCAGGCTACCCACCGGCTATCCCTCGGCCATGGGGATGCGCACACCGTCCCGGTCGGCAACGGCCTGCGCTTGCGGGTAGCCCGCGTCCACGTGCCGGATGACACCCATTCCGGGGTCGTTGGTGAGGACCCGGGCCAGTTTCTCCCCGGCCAGCGCCGTGCCATCCGCCACACAGACCTGACCGGCGTGGATGGAGCGGCCCATCCCGACGCCACCGCCGTGGTGGATGGACACCCACGACGCCCCGGACGCGGTGTTGATCAGAGCGTTGAGCAGCGGCCAGTCGGCGATCGCGTCGCTGCCGTCGAGCATGGCCTCGGTCTCGCGGTACGGCGATGCCACGGACCCGCAGTCGAGGTGGTCGCGGCCGATGACGATCGGAGCGGACACCGTGCCGTCGGCGACCAGTTCGTTGAAGCGCACGCCGGCCTTGTCCCGCTCGCCGTAGCCGAGCCAGCAGATCCGTGACGGCAGACCTTGGAACGCCACGCGCTTCTCCGCGGCGCGCATCCACCGGGCCAGCGGTTCGTTGTCCGGGAACAACTCGAGCACCGCCCGGTCGGTGGCCGCGATGTCGGCTGGGTCACCGGAGGCAGCCACCCAGCGGAACGGACCCTTGCCCTCGCAGAACAGCGGACGGATGTACGCCGGCACAAAACCGGGGAAGTCGAAAGCCCGGGCGAACCCGCCCAGCACCGCCTCGCCGCGGATGCTGTTGCCGTAGTCGAACACCTCGGCCCCGGCATCCATGAAACCGACCATCGCCTCCACATGGCGTGCCATCGATGCCCGCGCGCGCTGCGTGAAGTCCTCGGGGTCACGCTGCGCCTCGCTGTGCCAGTCCTCGAAACTGATCCCCAGCGGCAAGTACGACAACGGGTCGTGGGCCGAGGTCTGGTCGGTGACGATGTCGACGTCGACACCGCGGCGCAGCAACTCGGGCAGCACGTGGGCGGCGTTGCCCACCACCCCCACACTCCAGCCACGGCGTTCCCGCTTGGCCGTCAGCGCCTTCTCCACCGCCAGGTCGAGATCGTCGGTCCATTCGTCGAGGTAGCGGTCCTTGACCCGGCGTTCCAGCCGGGTGGCGTCGACATCGACGATCAGGCACGCGCCGTCGTTCAGCGTGACCGCCAGGGGCTGGGCGCCACCCATGCCGCCACAACCGCCGGTCAGCGTCAGTGTCCCGGCCAGCGTGCCGCCGAACCGCTTGGCGGCCACCGCGGCGAAGGTCTCGTAGGTCCCCTGCAGGATGCCCTGGGTGCCGATGTAGATCCAGGAACCGGCGGTCATCTGCCCGTACATGGTCAGACCGAGGGCCTCCAGGCGGCGGAACTCCGGCCAGTTCGCCCAGTCCCCCACCAAGTTCGAGTTGGCGATGAGAACCCGCGGTGCCCACTCGTGGGTCCGCATGACACCCACGGGACGCCCGGACTGCACGAGCATCGTCTCGTCGTCGCGCAGGGTGGACAGCGTGCGCATGAGCGCGTGGAAGCTGGGCCAGTCCCGTGCCGCACGGCCGGTGCCGCCGTAGACGACAAGTTCGTCGGGGTTCTCCGCTACCTCGGGATCCAGGTTGTTGGCGAGCATGCGCATCGCCGCCTCCTGCGGCCACCCGAGCGCGGTGCGCTGCGTTCCGCGCGCCGCGCGAACGCTGACCGGCGTACCCAGTTCGTGTGTCATCGCTTCCACCTTCCTGCTTCCAGAGGCCCCACGGCATCCTCGACGGCGGCCAGGACCGATCCGTCGGCCAGCAGGCCGACCGCGTCCTCGATCTGCTCGGTGACCACGGCGTCCGGTCCTGGTCCCGCCACCTTCGTCCGCAGCACGTCGCGAGCGGCGCCGGTCCCCGGGGCCGGCTGCAGCGGTGCGCGCAGGTCCAGTGCGCGCGACCCGACCAGGATCTCCACGGCCAGCACCCGCCGCAGCCCGTCCACGGCCTCCCGGAGCTTCAAGCCGGCCGACCACCCCATGGAGACGTGGTCCTCCTGCATCGCCGAACTGGGGATGGAGTCGACGCTGGCAGGCGCGGCGAGCCGCTTCAGAGTGGACACGATCCCGGCGGCGGCGTACTGGGCGATCATGTAGCCGGAGTCGACCCCTATCTCATGGCCCAGGAACGGCGGCAGACCCTGCGATCGGGTCTTGTCCAGCATCCGGTCCGTCCTGCGCTCGGAGATGGAGGCCACGTCGGCGCAGGCGATCGCCAGGAAGTCCAAGACGTACCCCACGGGCGCGCCGTGGAAGTTGCCATTGGACTGCACCCGGCCGTCGGGCAGGACCACCGGATTGTCGATGACGGCCTGCAGTTCCCGCTCAGCCACGATCCGGGCGTGCTCGGCGGTGTCCCTGGCCGCTCCGGTGACCTGGGGTGCGCACCGCAAGGAGTAGGCGTCCTGAACCAGGTGTTCGGTGTCCTCCCGGTGGCTGGCCACGATCTCGGAGCCTGCGAGCAGCCGCCGCAGGTTGCCTGCCGAGGCGACCTGGCCCGGATGCGGGCGCAGGGCCACCAGATCCTCGGCGAATGCCCGGTCGGTGCCCAGCAGCGCCTCCACGGACATCGCCGTGGCCAGGTCACTGAGGGCGAACAACTCGTCGAGGTCCGCCAGGGCGAGGGCCAGCATGCCCAGCATCCCGTCCGTGCCGTTGATGAGGGCCAGGCCCTCCTTCTCGTGCAGCACGAGGGGTTCGATGCCGGCTTGTGCCAGGGCGTCAGCCGCGGACCCGGTGCCGCCGCGCGGATCCAGTACCTCGCCCTCCCCCATGGCGACCAGGGCCACGTGCGACAGCGGCGCCAGGTCACCGCTGCACCCCAGCGATCCGTATGTCCGCACCGCCGGGGTGATGCCCTCGTTGACCATGCGCGCGAGGGTCTCGACGACCACCGGCCGCACTCCGGTGAGCCCGGAGGCCAAGGTCTTGAGCCGTAGCACCATCAGCGCGCGGACCACCTCAGGGTCGACGAGCGCGCCGGTGCCCGCCGCATGACTGCGGATCAGGCTGCGCTGGAGCGCGGTGCGCCGGTCGGCGGGAATGGAGACCGTCGCCAGCGCCCCGAACCCCGTCGAGATCCCGTAGACGGGCAGGTCGGCACCCGCGAGCTCGTCGACGATCGCGCGCCCGGCCCGGACAGCCTCCCTCGCATCCGGTGGGATCGCGACGCTGGATCTGCCTCTGGCAACGTCAACCACATCCGCGAGCGTCAAGGTGTCGATCGAGCATTCCTGCGTCACGACCCGATTCAATCAGCACCGCGCCCATGAGGCACCGCTACGCGTTACTCGATTGCGACGAAAGTGCGGCGCCCACAGCCTGGTTTGCGACGAAGGTGGCCGGTCGCAGGCCGAAGACCACGCACCTTCGCGACAAACCGACCCCGAAGACCCACACCTTCGTCACACAGGACGCCTCAGTCGGCCAGGGGCGCGATTGTGACGAAAGTGCGGCGCCCACAGCCTCGTTTGCGACGAAGGTGGCCGGTCGCAGGCCTCGCAACCCCGCACCTTCGCGACAAACCGACCCCGAAGACCTGCACCTTCGTCACACAGGACGCCTCAGTCGACCAAGGGTCCTTGCACCCGCAGATGCGCCCGACCTGCGTAGGAGTCGGCCGCGATCCGGCTGCCCTTGAACTCACCGGTCACCCGGTACCGGCCCACGCTGGGGGGAACGAACGTCACCGTGGCGGTGCCTGCCCGAACCATGACCTGGTAACGACGGGTGAACTGCCAGCCGTCGATGGGGTCGAACCGTTCGACCGTCATCACGCCCGGGCCATCCACTGCCGGACGCACCCGCAGGGCCAGTCGCGCTGATGAGCCGGGAGCGGCCTTCGCCGAACGGCGGCCGTTGAACGTGACGGATGCCTGCGTGATCGTCCGCGACACCCGCTTGAGCGTGTAGCGCCCCTCGCCCTGCACTGCGACGAAGTAGCGGCCTGCGGCCACGGTGCGCTCGATGTAATCCCCGCGCCCGATCCTCCTGCCGTCGTCGCGCACCAAGCGCATCGTCGGACCACCGTTGACATTCAAGGTCAGTGTGCTGCGGCGGGTCACGTCGAACCGGTACAGGTCGCGGGCGTCGATGCCGCCGTTCACCTTCCCCCGCACGCGGGCGTTGTTGCCGATGAAGATGCCGGGCGTGGTGTCGTCCTTACGGGCAGGGGCCACACGCAGTCGGTAGGGCTGCTTGCTGCGACTACGCCCGGCCCGAACGACCAGGTAGTACCGGCCGGTCTCGGTCGGCGTGAACAGCGAGTAGCCGCCACAGGACAGACTCTTGACCGTGGATCCGTCGAAGGATGTGGTGCCGGGGGCGTAGACGTCCAGACCGGTGCACTGGTCGGCGCGCAGACTCAAGCGCATGGTGCGCCCCTCGCGCATACGTGTCCGATAGGCGTCGCCGGGATTGAGCAAGCGGTCGACGCTGTCCTTGATGCCGCGAGCAGGCAGGGGTTTGCCGGGCGGCTCGGGCGGTGGACTCGGGACGAGCACCCGCAGCGAGAATCGGTCGGCGACCGATCCGGTCTCCCGGCCGATGCGGATGGTGTATTCGGCGCCGGGCTCAAGGCCCTCCTCGTCGAGCGTTGCGACACCGTTGGCGTCGGTCTCAGCGCAGTTCAGGCTCTGCAGTTTCGACCGGACTTGCCGGTACAGATCGACGGTCGCGTCCATCTCCCCGGCCGCGTCCATCTGCACGATCACCGCGCCGCGCTTGGGGGCGGTGAAGCGGTACCAGACAGATGCGTCCGTGCCCTGCCCGCAGGAACTCCAGTCATTGGTGATGGTGGTCTCAAGCGTGGCGTCGACGAGCGTGCCGGTGACGTCGGCCGGCAGTTGCAGTCGCGTGGCATCGGCACGGTTGTCGTTGGTCGGAGGGGCCGCCCACGCAGGCGTGGTGACCATCAACCCTGCGACCACAAGGCCCGTGGTCGTACAGGACAGGAATCTTCGTGAAGTTGAGGTCATGGTGACCACCCCGTGATCAACGCTACTCCCGATCCGCCGCGGACAGAAGGCTTCGCCGGGTGGGAGATCGAACCGTGATCCGGGCCGACCCGAAACCTCTCTACAGCACCTTCCCCAGGAAGTCCTGGAACCGTTTGCTCTTCGGGTTGGCGAGGATCTCGCGGGGTTCCCCGATCTCAGCCACCACGCCTTTGTCGATAAAGGCCAGGAGGTCACCCACCTCGCGCGCGAACCCCATCTCATGGGTCACGACCACCATCGTCATGCCGGACTCGGCCAGGCGTCGCATCACGTCGAGCACCTCTCCGACCAGCTCCGGGTCGAGCGCGGAAGTCGGCTCGTCGAAGAGCATCAAGTCGGGATCCATCGCCAGGGCACGCGCGATGGCCACCCGCTGCTGCTGGCCGCCGGACAACTGCATCGGGTAGCTGTCACCACGGTCGCCCAGACCGACCTTGGCCAACAAGTCGATGGCCCGCTCCCGCGCCTGTTTCTTGTTGTCCTTGCGGACCACCACCGGGCCACTCATGACGTTCTCAGCGGCCGTCATGTGCGGGAAGAGGTTGAAGCGCTGGAAGACCATCCCGATCGACCGTCGCTGTGCGGCGACTTCCTTGTCGTGCATCTCGTACAGCTTGCCGCCGCGCTGCGTGTAGCCGATGAGTTCCCCGTCCACCGACAGTCGCCCCGCGTCGATCTTCTCCAGGTGGTTGATGCAGCGCAGGAAGGTGGACTTCCCACCGCCGGACGGTCCCACGATGCAGGCCACCTCGCCGGTGTGGATCTCCATGTCGATCCCGCGCAGGACCTCGTTGCGCCCGAAGGCCTTGTGGACGTTCTCCGCCAGGACCTTCACAGGTTTCTCACTCATCGGTCTCCACCTCCCAACCGCAGACGCCGTCGCCACTTCTGGATCGGCGTGGGCGGCAACTCGCGCATCGCACCCTTGGCGTAGTAGCGCTCGATGTAGTACTGGCCGACCATGAGGATGCTGGTCAGCCCCAGGTACCACATGCTGGCCATCACAGCCATCGGGAACGGCTGGAACAGACGGTTGCCGATGGCGCTGGCTTGGAAGAACAGCTCAGGGGTCAGCGGGATCGCAATCACCAGCGAGGTGGTCTTCAGCATCGAGATCGTCTCGTTGCCCGTGGGCGGCACGATCACCCGCATTGCCTGCGGAAGCACGATGTGTCGCAGCGTCTGCATCCGACTCATGCCCACCGCGGTGGCCGCCTCGTCCTGTCCCTCGTCGACGCTGAGGATTCCCGCCCGCACGATCTCAGCCATGTAGGCGGCCTCGTTGAGACCCAGACCGAGCAGGGCCGCGACGAAGGCAGGGATCAGGGTCTTGGTCTCGAAGGACAACAATTCCGGGCCGAAGGGCACGCCCAGCGACAGCGTCGTGTAGAGGGCGATGATGTTCGCCCACAGGAACAACTGCACGTAGACGGGCGTGCCCCGGAAGGCCCAGATGAACATCCAACTGGTGCCGTTGAGCACCGGATTGGGCGACAGGCGCATGATCGCCAGCACGATGCCAAGCACCAAGCCGATGATCATGGCCAGCACGGTCAAGACGATCGTGACGCCGACACCCTTGAGGATCGGTGGAGAGAAGATCCACTCCCCGATCAGCGACCAGCCCCAGTTGGGATTGGTGAGCAGGCTGTGCAGGAACATCGCACCGAACAGTGCGACGAGCGCGGCGCCCACCCACCGTCCCGGGTGCCGTACGGGCACAGCCTCGATCGGCGGCTTCTCTCGCTCCACCGATTCCTCGTGGGTGTTAGCAGTCACGGCGTCATCCTAGGCCGGGATCAGCTGGCCGGGTTGACTTCGGCTTGGGTGACGGCGCCGTCGGCCAGTCCCCACTGGTCCAGGACCGCCGCGTAGGTGCCGTCGGCGATCAGCGCGTCGACCGCACCCTGGATGGCAGTCGCGAACTCGGTCTCCTCCTTGGGAACCACGATGCCGTACGGGGCCGAGTCGTAGACGTCTCCGACCGGCTCGAGCTTGCCCGACTGCTGGATGGCGTAGGCGACGACCGGCGAGTCGGCCAGCATGGCGTCGGCCTTGCCGCTCACCACCGCGGTGGTTGCCTCGGACTGCAGGCCGTACTGCTGGATGTTGATCTCCGGCTTGCCAGCCGCAGTGCACTCCTCGTTGCGCGCCTCGATGTCGTCGACCTGCACCGTGGCCTTCTGGACCGCCACCGTCTTACCGCAGGGGTCCTCGACGGAGATGCCCGACGGGTTGCCGGTCTGCACCGCCCACGACGTGCCGGCGTTGAAGTAGCTGATCATGTTGACCTGCTTCTCGCGCTCCGGGTTGATCGTGAACGAGGACATCGACGCCGGGAACTTGCCGTTCTGAACGCCGACGATCAGCGAATCGAACGTGGAGTTCTCGAACTGTCCCTCGAGACCGAGTTTGGCGGCGATCGCCTTGCCGAGATCCACATCGAACCCGACGATCGTCTGGCCGTCCTCGGCGAAGAACTCGTTGGGCGCGTAGCTGGCGTCCGTACCGAAGACGAGGACGCCGGTGGACTTCACACTCTCGGGCACCTGGGCCGCCAGCGCCTCATCGGCGGTCACTGCCGGGATACCACTCGGACTGGCTGAGGCTTCGTCGGAACCGGAGTCCCCGCCGCACGCACTCAGCGCGAGACCGGCGACCGCGACGGCTGCTGCCATCCGGCCCACACTCATGAATCTGGACATTCTGTTCTCCTATGTGTTGTCCTGGTCAGATTCGGCTGCCGATCGCAGGGCGCGATCCGGGCCCCGATCGGGCGAACAGAACCTGATTCGTTGATCCTGCCAGATATCCACAGGTTCTGGGGTAATTCGCCGATCACGTTCTCGGCGCGTTCCATACGTCGATCACCGGCTGGGCGTGTTCGACGCCGAGTTTCGACAGGGTGCCGGTGGCCAGCGCGAACAGGCGTCCGCCCCCGGCGGGAAGCCCCAGCCAGGTGGCGGTGAGGATGCGCAGCACATGTCCGTGGGCGATCAGCGCAACGTCCTGGTCGGCATCCAGATAAGGCTGGCACGTCGACAGCAGACGCCGACACCGACGGGCCACGTCCTCGGGCTGCTCGCCGGGCGTGCCACCCGGCGCGATGTGGGCGTTCCAGATCACCCAGTCCGGATCCTGCTCGTCCTCACGGATCTGCGCGGTTGTACGACCCTCGTACCCTCCGTAGTCCCATTCGAGCAGGTCGTCGGTGAACACGTCGGGGTGCAGCCCCGCCAGAGCGGCGGTTTCCCGCGCCCGCTGCAGCGGACTGCACGCGACGTACCCGAATTGATGCGCGGCCAGGCGGGGGGCCAGGGCAGCCGCCGCCTGCCTGCCCTGCGGGGTCAGCGGGATGTCGGTGCGTCCGGTGTGTTGCCCCGACAGACTCCATTGGGTCTGCCCGTGTCTGATCAGCACAATGCCCGCCATGAGGGTCTACTGTGCCAGCAGTACGCAACCGATCGCACGAATCGCGTGACAGAGGTGGTGGGCATGTCCCCGACAGTGGAGTCTGAATCCCCGGCTCGGCGCAAGGAACTGACGCTGTGGCCCGCGACTGCTCTGGTGACGGGCACCATCATCGGCGCGGGCATCTTCACCCAGCCGTCCTGGCTGGCCAAGTACGGCCCCATCAGCCTGCTGGGCTTCCTCATCACCGCGATCGGCAGCCTGATGCTGGCCCTGGTCTTCGCCTCCCTGGCCCGGCGCACCCCCGATGTGGGTGGCCCGTACGCGTTCTCCCGCCACGGCTTCGGCGATTTCGTGGGGTTCCAGGCGGCGTGGACCTACTGGATCGGGGCATGGGTGGGGGTTGGCGCCATCGCCTCCTCGATGGTGGTCTACCTCGGAGTCCTGATCCCGGCAGTGGTGGAGAACGCGCTGCTGAGCACAGTCGTCGCGGTGGCCGCGATCGCGGCGCTGACATTCCTCAACACCAACGGTGTGGTCACCGGTGGGTTGGTCTCGTTGATCCTCACCGTGCTCAAGGTCGTGCCCCTGCTGCTCATCGGAACACTGGGGTTCCTGGCGTTCGACGCCTCGAACCTCGGCCCGTTCAACGCCACCGGCCTCCCCTCCCTGGAGGTCATCACCGCCGTCATGGCCTACACCCTGTTCTCGTTCATCGGCGTGGAGGCGGCGACGATCCCGGCCGGCGACGTCCACGAGCCGGACAAGACGATCCCGCGGGCCACGCTAATCGGGACCCTGGCCGCCGGTGCCGTCTACCTGCTGAGCACGACAGCGGTGTTCGGTGCCGTGGATCACAAGGAACTGGCCAGCACCGATGCCGGGTTCTCGATCGCTGCGCAGAACATGTTCGGCGGCTGGGCAGGGGATGCCGTGGCAGTGGTCGCCGTCGTCTCGTGCCTGGGCGCGATGAACGGCTTGCTCCTGCTGTCCGGACAGATCCCGATGGCCGCGGAGTTCGACGGGCTGGCCCCCAAGGCCTTCGGCAGACTCAACGTCAAGCATGCCCCGGGCACCGGGCTGGTCATCAGCGGTTTGCTCGCCGCCGGGATCCTCGCCCTGTCCTTCTCAGGCGGCGGCCTCGGGGACGCTGTCGCCCAGTTGGTGCTGGTGTCGGCCGTGGCGACGATGGTCTGTTACGCCTTCAGTGCCGCCGCTGAGATCAAGTGGCTGGCCCTGGACCGGGGGAAGGTCCCTGTGAGTCACCTGGCGCGCCGGATGGCCGTTGCCGTCCTGGCCCTGGTGTTCACGATCTTCGCCTTCTACGGCGGCGGCGTGCAGGAGATCTACTGGCTGTGGATGCTCATCGTGCTGGGGGTGCCGCTGTACGTGTACATCCTCTGGCGTCGTTCCAGCCACGATGAGCCCATCCCCCGCGCCGATCACGACGTCAGCGCGTAGCACGCGACGGCCGCCGCGGCGGCGACATTCAGGGAGTCGACCCCCCGCGCCATCGGGATGCTGACGTGCACGTCGATGACCTCGCGGGCAGCACGTGACAGGCCGGTGCCTTCGGTGCCCAGCGCGAGCATGGTCGGTCCTGCGCGGCGCCACTGCCGCAGCGACATGGCTCCTGCGGGATCCAGCGCCACGCTGCTGAAGCCCGCCTGCTGCGCCGCATCGAGGCCCGCGTGCACGTCCGGAACCACGGTCCACGGGATGGTGAAGACCGCACCCATCGACGTCTTCACGGCACGCCGGTACCACGGATCCGCGCACTTCGCGGTCACCAGCACCGCATCGACGCCGAAACCGGCGGCGGACCGCAGAATCGTGCCCACATTCGCGTGGTCCACCAGGTCCTCCAGCAGCAACGCGGTGGTCGCCGACTGCAGGATGTCCACCGGCTGCGGGGGCGCCGGCCGCGCGAACACGGCCAGGGCGCCGCGGTGCACGCGGTAGCCGGTGATGTCCGCCAGCAGCTCCGGTGGCGCGAGGTGGACCGGGATCGCGTCCGGGATCACTGCAGCCAGAGCGGGCCACCACTTGGGCGCCATCAGCGCGCTGCGCATCTCGAGGCCGGCGGCAAGGGCGCGCCGGATGACCTTCTCCCCCTCGGCGATGAAGATCCCATCGGCGGGTTCGGCGACCATCCGCAGTTGCATGTCCGTCAGCCGGGTGTAGGCGGCCAGCCGTGGGTCGCCCGGATCCGTGACCTCCACAACGGGCATCAGGTGCCCCGGACGAACGCCGCTGTCGCGGCGACCAAGCCCACCACGATGACCAGGGCCCGTAGCGCCGCGGGGGCATGCGGCGGGTCAGTCGCCCCCCAACCAGCCGCCCAGCAGCGAGGACACGGCGAGCACGGCCGCCGCGGACCAGAGCACCTGGCCGCCGATGATGAAAGATCACCGCGGCGCTGCCGTTGGCCACGCCGGCCAGGACGTTCTTGGCCCCGTTCGCTTCGTGGATCGAGGGCACCCCACTGGCTGCCAGGGCGGCGAGGAACGCGATGCCCTGTCCGGCCCCGAAGTAACCGCCGTAGAGGCCGGAGCTGGTCATGTAGACCGCACTCGTCCGACGGTTCGGCGGCGGTAGGTGCTTGACGACCAGGGGCTGCACAGCTACCAGCACCACGGCGAGCAGGATCAGCCACGGCACGGCCGCGGCGAACACCTCACTGGGCAGGACCAGGACCAGCAGCGCTCCGGCCACCGCCGCCCCGGCGACGATGGCCGCCCACCGCCACACCCGTGCGGTGAGCACGTCGCGGAAGGCATAGGCGCCGCTCGCGCTGCCCGGCACCAGGCCGAGGCAGTTGGTGCCGTTGGCCAGGACCGGCGGCACGCCCATGGCCAGCAGCGTCGGGAAGGTGATGAGGGTGCCGGAGCCCACCGCCGCATTCACCCCGCCGGCCGCGACACCAGCCGCGGCGAGCAGAACCATTTCCTGCAGCGTCATGACCCGACGCGTGCCGACCAGCGGTCGCCGTGCCGCTCGACGACGACGTCGATGCCGAAGGTGGCCGAGACGTTCTGCGAGGTCAGGGTCCCCGCAACCGGTCCAGCAGCCACAACCGTGCCCTCCCGCAGCATCAGCACGTGGGTGGTGCCGCGAGGAACCTCCTCGACGTGATGGGTCACCATCACGACCGTCGGGGCGTTCGGCTGAGCGGTGAGGGTGTCGATCCGCCGCAGCAGGTCCTCGCGCCCTCCCAGGTCCAGACCAGCGGCAGGCTCGTCGAGCAGCAGCAGTTCCGGGTCGCTCATCAGGGCGCGGGCGATCAGGCAGCGCTTGCGCTCCCCCTCGCTGAGGGTGCCGAAGCGATGCTCCGCCAGTCCGGACAGCCCCCACGCCCGCAGCAGTGCCAGCGTCCTGTGCTCGTCGGCGGGGTCGTAGGACTCCCGCCATCGCCCGAGCACCGCCCAGGCCGACGTCATCACGACGTCGCGCACGCGCTCGGAGTCCGGGACCTGCACGGCCAGCGCCGAACTGGCCAGCCCGATCCGGGGTCGCAGATCGAAGACATCCACTGCGCCGAGCCGCTCATCGAGCACCTCGGCGGTACCCGCGCTGGGATGGATCAGCGTCGCTGCGATCTGCAGGACCGTGGTCTTGCCGGCACCGTTCGGTCCCAGCACCACCCAGTTCTCCCCCTCCGCAACCGCCCAGTCGACTCCCGCCAGGATGGCGTTGCCGGAGCGGATGACGGACACGTCGACGAGGTTGATGACGTCCGACACGAGACCTAACCCTACGCTGGGTAGCCATGACGGTCGTTCCCGCCGCGTTCCAACTCACCGGGTGGATCCCCGCCTGGTGGCGGGGCAGCGCCGGGGGCGACGACCTGCTCGAACTCGTGGGACCGGTGGCGCTCGGTGCGCTGGCCGGACTGCGCACCTCGACGGTGGCCCTGACCGCTTACTGCCCGGAGCTGGGGGTGGGCGCACTGCCCGGTCCCGTGGCGGTGAACCGATGCGCGGTGGCGGCCGGACAGGCGGTGATCCTGCATGCAGCGCACCGGGAACCGTCGCACGTCCTGCTGCCTGACGGCGACTCGTGGACCCTGCGGACGGCGGATGCCGTCCGGCCGCCGGACCTGGACCTGCGATCGGCAGCCTCCGATCTGGCACAGGCGGTCGTGGCCGCCGAGCACGCCATCCGCGAGGGCGGCACCCGTTTCGGCGCGGCCGTACCCCGGGCATCGGTGCGGCCGCTGCCCCCTGACGCCGATCCCGAGCGCAAGGGTCTGCTGGTCCGGGCGGTGCGGCTGTGGACCGCCGTCGCGGCGGTCCCCGTCGAACAGCGGACACCCGAGGTGGCCCAGGTGCTCACCGCCGCCGTCCGTGCCGCGCTCGCCGCGTACATGGACCCGCAACCGGTTCACGGTGGCCGGACAGCAGGGCACATCCGGAGGCCGGTGTGAGCACCACCACCCTGACCTTCACCGGGTGGGACCGGCCGGGGATCACGGCCGACCTGCTCGGATCCCTCGGCCCGGACGTGGTCGTGCGCGACATCGAGCAGTTGGTGGTGCAGGGCCGGCTGGTGCTGTCCGTGGCGGTGGGTGCAGATCACATGGACGAGGTCCGGGAGCGCGCCACGCGCCTCAACATGGAACTGGATGTCACCTCGGGGTGCACCGACGTGGTCGACCGCCGTGCCCCCACGGCCCAGGTGGTGCTCATGGCCGTGGCACTGGGCGCCTCCGACCTGGCCCGCATCGCCGCCGAGATCGCTGCCCGCGGCGGCAACATCGAGCGCATCGTGCGCACCGCGGACTACCCCGTGACCGCTATCGAGGTCAGCGTCAGCGGCGTCCCCGCCGTGGACCTCAAACAGGCCCTGGCGCCGGTCACCGCGAGCCTCGGTGTGGACATCTCCGTCCAGTCGGCTGAGATCATCCGGCAGGGGGCGCGACTGGTCGTCATGGATGTCGACTCGACCCTCATCCAGGACGAGGTCATCGATCTGCTGGCCCGGGAGGCGGGCTGCGAACAGGCCGTGGCCGCGGTGACGGCGCGGGCGATGGCCGGTGAGCTCGACTTCGCGGAATCCCTGCAGGAACGGGTCGCGGCGCTGGCGGGCACCCCGGTAGCCGCACTGGACACCGTCCGGGCAGCGGTGCGCCTGACCCCCGGCGCCCGCACGTTGTGCCGCACGCTGAACTCCCTGGGATACCGGCTGGCCCTGGTGTCGGGCGGTTTCTCCGAGATCGTCGGACCGCTCGCTGAGCAGCTCGGGGTGCATCGCTTCCGTGCGAACACCCTGGAGACCGCACACGGCGTCCTCACCGGCCGCGTCGTCCCGCCCATCGTGGACCGGCCCGGCAAGGCACTGGCCCTGCGGGAGTTCGCCGAGGAGTTCGGGTTCGCCCTGTCCCGCACGGTCGCCATCGGGGACGGCGCCAACGACCTCGACATGCTGGCCACAGCCGGTCTGGGAGTAGCGTTCAACGCCAAACCCGCGGTGGCGGCGGCCGCGGACGCCGCGGTGAGCGCGCCGTACCTGGACTCGGTGCTCTATCTGCTGGGGATCACCCGCGAGCAGGTGGAAGCCCTGAACACCTGAGCACCCTCAGCCCCTGCCCACCTCGAAGGCGGACAGTGTGGCCGATCCGTAGCCCCAGCCGGAGAAGGGTTTGTCGGCGGTGAGCACGGCGAACGCGGCGGTGGGGAACTTCTGCAGCATCCGTCGGTACTCCGGGCTACCCGTGTTGGCGGTGAGCCGCTCGGCGAGTTCCTCGGTGCCCGGGTTGTGCGACACCAGGACCAATGTCGAGGCGGTCACCGCGCGGACCCGGCGCAGCATGATGTCCGGTGAGGCGAGGTACAGCTCCGCGACGTCGCGGGTTTTCGCCACCTGCAGGGCGGCGGTCGCGAGTTCCCAGGTCTGCTGGGCACGCACCGCCGTGGACACCAGCGCCAGGTCGACGTGCGGCACGTGCGTGGCGATCAGCCTCCCGGCCACCGGGGCGTCCCGCCGGCCACGGCCATTGAGCGGGCGGTCGTGATCGGCGACGCCGGCGGGATACGCGCTCTTGGCATGTCGCAACAGGATCAGGGTGGCGGCCACACGCCGCAGTCTGCCAGCCCGGTGAGCCGCGCGACCAGCGTGGTGCACCTCGTAACCTTGGCAGGTGGACTCAGCGACCAGACGCCTCATGATCATCGGTGGCGCCGAGGACAAACTGGGCCACCGCCGTATTCTGCGCCGGTTCGTGGCACTGGCCGGGGGTAGTGATGCGATCATCGCCGTCTGCGCCACTGCCTCCTCACTCGGCGACGAGATCACCGACCTGTACGAGAAGGTCTTCTACGACCTCGGCGCCCGGGAGGTTCTGTCGGTCCGGCCGATCAACCGGGCAGAAGCCGACGCCCCGGTGGCCGCCAAGACGATCCACGGCGCGACCGGGGTCTTCTTCACCGGCGGCAACCAGGCCCGGCTGGCCGGGGTGCTGCGCGGGACCGCTCTCGGCGAGCGGATCACCCGGATGTACCACCAGGGCGTGCTCGTGGGAGGCACCAGCGCCGGCGCCTCGGTGGTCAGCGAGCACATGGTCGCCCTCGGGACAAGCGGCGAGACCCCCAAGCAGCGCATGGCCAGCCTCGCGCAGGGACTGGGCCTGTTGCCCGACGTCGTGGTCGACCAGCACTTCGCACAGCGGGGGCGCTTCGGACGACTGCTGTCGCTGGTGGCGGCCAGCCCGAGCCTGCTGGGGATGGGTGTGGATGAGGACACCTCCGCGATCGTGCGCGACGAGACCGTCATGGACGTCTACGGCCGGGGCGCGGTGTTCCTGGCGGAGGCTGACGCGGCGGCGACGAACGCCTACGCGGCGCGCGGCACCGAACCCATCCTCATCTCCGGCGCGAAGGTCCACTTCCTGCCCACGGGCACCAGTTTCGACCTGGCGCGCCGGGAGTTGCTGGAGTACCGCACGGCTGTCGAGCAGGCGCAGATCGCCCGGCGCACCTCCGAGCACGTCTCCCCCACGACAGCCACCCGGCGGGTCAACGCCGAGGGCGTGCATGACCGCAACGCGGAGCGGGGCGTGAAGCGTCGCCGCCTGCGCCCACCCACCTGAGGAGTGTCATGACTGAGTCCGTCGAGGTTCCCCGCGCCACGCTGGAGATCCTGCGCACCCGCGTCTACCGGGGACCCAACGTGTGGTCCTACGACCAGTGCATCCACCTGCTCGTGGACCTCGGCGAACTCGAGCAGTGGCCCAGCGCCCGCATACCCAACTTCGTCGAAGGGCTCATGGCGGTCCTGCCAGGCGTGGGGGACCACACGTGTTCGCGCGGCAAGCGCGGCGGGTTCTTCGAGCGGCTGGAGGAGGGCACCTGGCTCGGACACGTGGCCGAGCACGTCGCCCTGGAACTGCAGGCCGGCGCCGGGCACGAGATCCGGCGCGGTAAGACCCGCTCGGCGGAGATCCCCGGGCAGTACCACGTCATCTACGGCTACTTCGACGAGCGGGTGGGGGTGGCTGCGGGACGACTCGCGGTGCGCCTGGTCAACCACCTGGTCGAGCCGGATCCGGACTGCGACTTCCCGGCCGAGTTCGAGCGGTTCCTGCTCGACGCCGAGCGCTACGCCTTCGGCCCGTCCACCCAGGCCCTGGTCGACGAGGCAGCCAGCCGGGACATCCCCTACATCCGTCTGAACTCCGGCTCCCTGGTGCAGTTCGGGCAGGGTGTGCACCAGCGGCGCATCCGCGCCACCATGACGTCGCAGACCAGTGCCCTGGCCGTCGACATCGCCTCGGACAAGGAGCTCACGGGGCGGCTGCTGGGTGCTGCGGGGCTTCCCGTCCCGCACTCGCAGAGTTGCCGCACAGCCGAGCAGGCGGTCCGGCTCGCCGAGCGGGTCGGCTACCCGGTCGTGGTCAAACCGGCGGACGGCAACCACGGCCGCGGCGTGCAACTGGACCTGCGCAATGCGTCGGACGTCGAGGCCGCCTTCCCTGCTGCGAAGGACCAGGCCCGCAACGGCCGGGTCATCGTGGAGTCCTTCTACACGGGCAAGGACTACCGCGTCCTGGTCATCGGAGGACACATGGTGGCCGTGGCCGAGCGGGTGCCTGCGCACGTCATCGGCGACGGCCAGCACACCGTGGCCGAACTCGTCGACATCGTCAACGCCGACCCACGCCGTGGCGTCGGCCACGAGAAGGTACTCACCCGCATCCGCATCACGGAGGCCGCTGAGGAACTCGTGGCCGAGCAGGGCTTCGCCATGGACGATGTGCCGCCGGCAGGCAGCGAGGTCCGGCTGGCGGCCACCGGGAACATGAGCACCGGCGGCATCTCCATCGACCGGACCTACGACGCCCACCCCGACAACGTCGAGATCGCCGAGGAGGCAGCCCGGGTGGTGGGGCTCGACGTCGCGGGGATCGACTTCATCTGCCCGGACATCGCGGAAACGGTGCGCGAGACCGGCGGCGGGATCTGCGAGGTGAACGCGGCACCCGGCTTCCGGATGCACACCCACCCCACCGTGGGCGAACCGCAGTTCGTCGCGAAGTCCGTGATCGACCAGTTGTTCCCAGCCGGTTCCCCCTCCCGCGTGCCGATCGTCGCGGTGACGGGCACGAACGGCAAGACCACCACCGCGCGCATGATCGCCGCGATCTTCAAGGGCATGGGGCGCAAGGTGGGGATGACCTCGACCGACGGCATCACGATCGACCAGCGCCTCATCATCCAGGCCGACGCCTCCGGGCCCAAGAGCGCACGGATGGTTCTGCAGAACCCCCGTGTGGACTTCGCGGTCCTCGAGGTCGCGCGGGGGGGCATCCTGCGCGAGGGGCTCGGCTACGACCGCAACGATGTCGCCGTGGTCACCAACGTGGCGCCCGACCATCTGGGAATCGGCGGTGTGAACACCCTCGAACAACTCGCCGACGTCAAGGCCGTGATCGTGGAGGCGGTCCCACGCAACGGCTTCGCCGTGCTCAACGCCGATGACCCCCTGGTCGCGGGGATGCGCAGGCGTTGCCGTGGCGATGTCATATGGGTCAGCCTCGGTCAACCGGGCACACAGGGCCGGGAACTCGCGGAGGCCCACTGTCGCCGCGGCGGCACCGCGGTGCTGCTGGACAACGACGATCGCGGCGAGTACATCCTGCTCAGGCAGGGACGGCGCACCATGCGGTTGACCTACTGCGACCGGCTGCCTGCGACCTACGGGGGCAGGGCCCGCTTCAATGTCATGAATGCCATGTGCGCGGCGGGCGCGGCGTTCGCCCAGGGTGCCCACCTGCACGACATCAGGGCCGGATTGACCGGGTTCCTGCCGACGTGGGACTCCGCCCCTGGCCGGCTCAACTACATCGACGTCAACGGGATCCACGGCTTCGTGGACTACGCCCACAATGCCGCCGGGCTGCGCGCACTCGGGGAGTTCCTGCTGTCCTACCTGGACGGGCTCACGAAGAGCGGCCAGGACATCGCGCGCCGCCGCTGCATCGGTGTGCTGGGCACGGCCGGCGATCGCCGCGACGAGGACATCGTGGAACTCGGGCGTACCGCCGCGGAGTTCTTCGACGTGATCGTCATCCGGGAGGACCAGAAACGCCGCGGCCGGCAGTCCGGTGAGGTGGCTGCGCTCATCGCCGAAGGCGTGCGGGAGCGGCCGCAGGGCAGGGCCCGGGAGGTCACGACGATCCTCGACGAGGTCGAGGCGGCCACGTACGCCCTCGAGGTGGCCAACCCCGGTGACGTCGTGGCGGTCATGGGCGACGACATGCAGGCTTTGGCCGACACCCTGATGGACGCCGCCCACTCCGGCTGAGGTCCGGGCGGACGAGGCCGGACGTGGAAAGGGCCCCGGCCTCGAGGGTGGAGATCCGTCACCGTTGGCGAACCCACGCGTGGCTTCCCCAACACGGTGCCCATCCTCCAACCAGGCCGGATGCGACCGGGATTCCGGCCGCCCGTCACGCCGGTGTCAGCGCCGCAGCCATGAGGTCGGATCGACCTCCGCGCCGCCGCTTTCGCGCAGCCACTGCTGGAGTTCGGGCAGTTGCTCGGCGATCGTGATGACAGCGACGTCGCCCGGGGCGCTGCGCTCGACGAGCGCGTTCAGGGCATCCAACTCACTGTCGAAACACCGCGTGCTGGTCGATCCCGCCACGGCCATCCCCGCGAGGAACTGCGCGCGCATCTCCTCGGCCGTGCGGTCCCGCAGGTAGCCGGGCTTGTCCACCGGGAAGGCCTCGTCGGCGAGGTCGACAGCTGCGAAACCCATCCCCTGCAGCACCTCGTCCTCGCGGTCACCGGCGGTGCCGAACGCCACCCGCAGGCGTCCCCGTCCGGCGAGATGCCGGGCGGTGGTCAGCAGTTCGCGCAGGCTCTCGGTGTTGTGGGCCATGTCGAGGATCACCAGTCGGTCGTCCACCTGCCAGCAGTTGAAGCGGCCCGAGGACGAGATGCTGTCCGGGCGGAACGTCCGCAGCGCCGCGGCGACGACCTCTGCGGGGATACCGGTGGCCAGCGCCGCGGACGCGGCGGCCATCACGTTGGCGACGTTGAAACGGGCCATGCCGCCGACTGTGACCGGCATCGTGTCGACGGGGCCGAGGTCCGCGGACAGGGACCCGGTCACGACCAGGTGTCCGTCGCGGACGGTGGTGAAGCGCTGCCCCACCTCGTCGGCCTGGAATCCGAAGAACCACGGCTGCCCCGACGATTGCTCGGCCATGTGACGGACCAGCGGTTCGTCGGCGTTGAGTACCGTCCACCCCGCCGGGTCCACGATTCTCACCACGGTCGCCTTGACCATCGCCAACTGCTCGACGGTGTTGATCCCGTGGCTGCCCAGATGGTCTGCGGCCACATTCGTCACGACCGCGACGTCAACGCGCCGCACGCTCATCCCCCGCAGCAACAGGCCACCCCGGGCGGTCTCCAGCACCGCGAAACCCACACCCGGCTCACCGAGCACCCGCCGCGCACCACCCGGACCGCTGTAGTCGCCGGCGGCCACCAGTTCGCCGTCGCGGAAGACGCCGTCGGTGCTGGACCAGGCGGTGCTGAATCCGGCCGTGCGGGCACAGTGGGCGATCAGCCGGGTCGTGGTGGTCTTGCCGTTCGTCCCGCTGATCGCCACGCAGGGCACCGGCGGATCCAGCAGGTCGAAGGGCCGGGGTGACGACTGCTCCCAGACGGGTACCGGCGCGTCGTACAGGAGCGCCCGCACAGCCTCGGCGTGTGCATCCGCCAGGCCGCGGTCCGGAACCGGCCACGCCACGACGTACCCGTCATCCGTGGGGCGGGTCACCAGGGTGCCGGGATCCAGGGGCATTCCGACGGCGCCGGCGGCCAGCCGGACCGTCTCCACCGTTCGATCCAAGCCGGCCCACGGTCCGGCCACGCTCAGGCGCACGGCAGGGCCACCGACGTCCGGATTGGGGCCGGGCAGGACACGCAGGTCCAGAATCACCGTCACAGGGGCCAGCGTGTCACGCGTAGAGGGCACAATGCGGGGTGTGACCTCGGACCCCGACCTGCTCAGGCGCTTCGACCCGCACTTCCGCAGTGTCGATGCGACTGCACTGGGCGATACCGCGCTGGACAGCTGCGCCCCGTACCACCCGGCGTACGCCGCCGTCCGCGTCCACCAGACCCGCCAGCGTCACGTGCACCTACGGGATCTCACGGTGGAGACCGCCCTCGAGCAGCGTGACATCGGGCTCGGCGTCCGGGTGGTCGTCGACGGGGCGTGGGGGTTCGCCGCCACCACGGCGCTCGACCCGGAGTCGGTCGCCGCGACCGCCAGGCGTGCATGCGAACTCGCGCGCCGTTCGGCCCGGCTGCCCGGCCCCGAGGTCGTCCTCGCCGACGAGCCGCCCGTGATGGGCGTACACATCTCGGACTACGAGATTGACAGTTTCGCCGTGCCGATCGATGAGATGGTCGAGCAGGTGCGTCAGCAGTGCGCAACCTTCGCCGACCGCGTCGATCACTCCAGTGCCACGCTGGAGTGCGCGTTGGAGACGACCTATCTGGCTGACCAGACCGGCGCCCGCCTCTGGCAGCAGCGCGCGCGCACGCACCCGGTCTACACCGCCGTGCTCCTCACCGGTTCCGGCTTCGACGACATGTCCAGCACTGCCCCGCCGGCGGGCCGGGGCTGGGAGTATGTATCCGCCCACTGGCCCTGGCAGGAGGAGTTGTCCGTTCTGCCGGACCTGCTGATCGAGAAGACCCGGGCGCCCAGTGTCGATCCGCGCGCCTACGACCTCGTCATCGATCCGACGAACCTCTGGCTGACCATTCACGAGTCCGTCGGGCACGCCACGGAGAAGGACCGCGCGCTGGGGTTTGAGGCGAACTACGCCGGCACCTCGTTCGCCACCCCGGATCACCTCGGAACACTGCGCTACGGCAGCGACTTGATGAACATCCGCGCGGATCGCACCGCGCCGCACGGGTTGTCCACCGTCGGCTGGGACGACGAGGGGGTGGCGGCCCAGGAGTGGGACATCGTGCGCGACGGCGTGCTCGTGGGTTACCAGCTCGACCGGCAGATGGCCGGCCCGGACAGCCGGTCGAACGGCTGCGCGTACGCCGACAGCGCCGAGCACGTCCCGATCCAGCGCATGCCGAACATCAGTCTGCGCCCAGCCCCCGGGGGCCCCAGCACCGACGAGCTCATCGCAGGCGTCGACGACGGCTTGTACATCGTGGGTGACAAGTCCTGGTCGATCGACATGCAGCGCTACAACTTCCAGTTCACCGGCCAGCGGTTCCACCGCATCCGTCACGGCCGGCTGACCGGCCAGGTGCGCGATGTGGCCTACCAGTCCAACACGCTGCAGTTCTGGGGAAGCCTGGCGGCCCTCGGCGGCGACGAGACCTACCTGCTGGGTGGGGCCATGAACTGCGGCAAGGGCCAGCCGGGCCAGGTCGCCGCGGTGTCGCACGGCTGTCCGTCGGCCGTGTTCCAGAGCGTGAACGTGCTCAACGCCCGCGAGGAGGCCCGATGAACCCCGACGGCCTGGTCACTACTGCCCTTGGCCACCTCGACTCCGGCTGCGTGATCCTGCGCAGCGCCCACACGCAGAACCTGCGATGGGCCAACTCCGCGTTGACCACCAACGGGGACACCCGCACCGCCTCGATGACCGTCATCGCCATGCATCCGGCCGACGGCGGCAGCCGGGTGGCGGTCAGTTCGGGGCAGGTGGCTGACGGCGAACAGGCCGCTGCTCTGGCGCGGGGGTGTGCCGAAGCCGCGCTGAAGGCACCCACGACGGACAGTGCGGAGTTGGTCCCGGGACCGTCCGCCGTGGACTTCGGCGACGGACCGGTCAGTATCCCCGAGGCTGACACCGACGCCATGCTGGGCGCGGTCCGCACGTTCCTCGACCAGCCCGAGGCGCAGTTCGGGTACGCCGAACTGGACCGCACCACCACGTATCTGGCCACCACCGCGGGCACCCGGGCCAGACACGCGCAGGACGCGGTGCGCATCGAGTCGTCGGCGCGTGCGGAGCACGGTTCCACCTGGTGGGGGACGAACAGCCTCGAGGCCGACTTCGCAGGCGCGGCCCGCATGACGACCGAACGGCTGGCCGTGCAGGCCACGCGTGAGGACCTCGCACCCGGGCGCCACCGCGTCATCCTCACTCCCAGCGCCGTCGCGGACCTGCTGATCTACCTGGCATGGTCGGCCAACGGCCGGGATGCCGTCGAGGGCCACAACGTGTTCGCGCGGCCGGGCGGCGGCACCCGGATCGGCGAGATCCTGTCGCACCGCCATTTGGACCTGTACGCCGACCCGGCCCAGCCCGGGCTCGGCACAGGCGACCGTTTGGTCGTCGACGCGAACAGCAGCATGGAGTCGGTCTTCGACAACGGCCTGCCGCTGTCGCGTACCCACCTGATCACCGGAGGCCGACTGACCGCGTTGCGCGCGAGTCGCCCGACCGCCGCCCGCTGCGGGCTGGAACCTGTCTACCTGGCTGACAACCTGATCCTGCAGGACGCCGAGGGCCAGGGTGACCCGGCGGATCTCGTGGCACGCGCCGACGACGCCGTGCTGATCACCTGCCTGTGGTACATCCGGGAGGTCGACCCGCAGAACCTGCTGCTCACCGGACTGACCCGTGACGGGGTGTACCGGGTCCGTGACGGCCGGATCGCCTCGGCGGTGGGCAACTTCCGATTCAACGTGTCCGTGCCCGACGTCCTGGCCCGCATCGTGGACGCGTCAGCGTCGAGGCTCTGCCTGCCGCGGGAGTGGGCCGACTGGTTCACCAGGACCCAGATGCCGGCCCTGCTGGTCGACGGGTTCAACCTCAGCAGCCCCAGCGAGGCCATGTGAGGGGCTCACTCGCGGGGCCGCGCCCCGATCTCGCGCTGGTCGGTGAGGATGATCGTCGGCTGCGGGCGATCCGAACGTCTACGCCCGGCGTTGGCCATGACGACCGCCACGTACGGCAGGACCACGGCAGCGGCCACCAGCGCCCAGCGCAGCCAGCCCGAGGTCACGATAGCGCCGATGAAGCACACCGTGCGGATGGCCATCGAGATCAGGTACCGGCGGGTCCGCTGGCGCTGATCCTCGCTCAACGAGGTCTGCGCGCCAGTGATCGACACACTGTCCCTGGTCCTTGCCACTCCCCCACGGTAATCCCGCCCGTCCAGGCCCGCCAATCGCCGGGGGCGCGATGACGACCACATTGGAACCACCCCGGACCCGTGCCGCCAGTCGTGCCTTCACCACCGGCGTCGCCGTCGTCGTGGCCGCACATCTGCTGCTCTGGGGTGTGGTCATGGCCGGTGGCTGGCTGTACTGGGACGACTTCATCCTGCAGGGGCAGGCGGCGCGGCTCGGGCCGTCCGCCGATCTGCTGCTGAACAATCACGACGGTCATGTCATGCCCGCCACCTACGCGGTCGTGTGGGCGATCCAGGAGATCTCAGGCCTGAATTACGGGCTCGTCGCGGCCACCATGGTCATCGGTGAGGTGCTCCTGATCGTGGCCGCCGTGCGGGCGTTCACCACCTTGCTGGGACGGGGCGTGCAGACCGTCGTCGCGCTGGCCGTCTTCCTGCTCAGCCCCATCGTCATGCCGGGGCTGACCTGGTGGTCGGCGGCCCTCACCCTGGTGCCCCTGATCACATGTGGGCTGTTCGCCACAGTCACCCATGCCCGCTACCTGCGCACCGGATCGCGTGCCGCGATGTTCACCACCTTCGGCCTGGTCGGGGCCTCCCTGCTGTTCTTCGAGAAGAGCCTGCTGATCGTCGTCTGGCTGTTCCTGGTCACCGTCCTGGTGGACGCCGACCGATCGTTCTGGACCGCGTGCCGGCGTGCGTTGCGCGTGCGGTGGCGCCTGTGGAGCGCGTGGTTTGCGTTCATCGTGGTCTACCTCATCGCTTTCGCACAGGTCGCACAGGGCCGCACGCACCTGCCGACCGGTCCCGGACAAGTCGCCGAACTGGTGAAACGCGCCGTCTTCAACACGATCGCTCCCGCCCTCATCGGTGGCCCGCTGCACTGGACCCCGGTCGACTACAGCGCCTCCTTCGCCGATCCGTCGGCCGTAGTGATCCTGCTCGGTGCACTCGCCGGAGCCGCCGTGGTCGGGCTGGGAGTTCGCCGTCCCGGACCGGCGCGGAAAGCCTGGATCGCCGCCGGGGTCTACCTCGCCGCCGACCTGGGCACGTTCGCAGTGGGTCGGCTCGGCCCGGCCGGCGATCCCGGAGTCGTACAGGCGGGCAGGTACGTCGCAACCGCGATGATCCCCATCGCCATCGCGGTGGGCGCAACCACAGCCACCCACCTGAAAGCGCTGCGGGATCCGCGGCTGCGGTGGCCCATGATCGGCACAGTGACGGTGGTGAGCCTGTTCGTGCTGGTGTCCGTGCTGTCCTACGCAGCCATCTGGTCGAAGAACCCGGCGCAGCGCTGGGTCGGCAACGCCCGGGCGGATCTCTCCGCCGCCGATCCGCAGGCGCCGCTGCTGGACCAGGACGTCCCCGACTTCCTGCTGCTGCCCGTGACCCATCCCTACAACCAGGCCAGCTGGTTCCTGGCGCCGCTGCGCGACCAGCCCGGTTTCGCGAACAGCACGGACACGCTGCAGATCCTCGACAACCGGGGCCGACTGGTGCCGGCTGCCATCGACGGAGCCGCGGCGCTGCCAGCCGCCGACGGGTGTTACGTGGTCGAGGCGGGCCGGGCGGTGACGATCCCGCTGGAACACGCGCTGATCCCCTGGCTGCACACCGTGGAGTTGTTCTACCGGGCGGCCGGCCCGGGCTTCTTCACTGTTGCCATCGGCAACGGTGTGCCCGTGACCGCAGAAGTCCTGCCCGGTCAGCACCGGGTCTACGTGCGCGCCGAAGGCGGGGAGTCCTCGATCACGGTCACCTCGGCCGATACCGCCGTGTGCGTCAGCGCCGCGAAGGTGGGCAAGGTCGTACCCCGCGACCTGAACTACGGTGGGAGTGTCGACCTCACCGATGAACTGCAGCGACTGGCTGAGTAAGGAGCGCGTCATGAGCAACAGGACCTACCGGCTCACCGAGATCGTGGGCACATCACCGGAAAGCGTGGACCAGGCGATCCGCAACGGTGTCGCCCGGGCGTCCCAGACCCTTCGACACATCGACTGGTTCGAGGTGACGGACATCCGCGGGTACATCCGCGACAGCGACGTGGAGCACTTCCAGGTCACCTTGAAGATCGGCTTCCGGCTCGAGGACGAGTAACGGAAGGTGTCCGACGTCCTCGCCGTTCTGCGCCAGCCCAAGTGGCTCGGCATGCTGGTCGCACTGCCGCTGCTGATGGGTCTGTGCCTGGTCGCTGCGAACTGGCAGTACGACCGCCACGAGCGGCGCTCGGCCCAGGAGCAGCAGTTGGCGGCCGCGGAGCGCGAACTGCCGGTGCCGCTGGCCGGGGTCCTGGGTCCCGCGGAGGATCTGCCCGTCGATCGGCAGTACACCAGTGTCACGGTGACCGGGGTGTACGACAACGGCACGGTGCTGATCCGCAACCGGTCGCTGGAGGGGACCCCCGGATTGTGGGTCGTCTCACCGCTGCGCAGCGCCGACGGTTCCACGATCCTGGTGCTGCGCGGCTGGATCGAGTCCACTCGTGCCACCGCCGAGCGCCCGGTGCCACCGGCGCCACCGGGCGGGGATGTGACCGTCACCGGGGTATTGCAGCCCTCCGAAGCGCAACGGGGTGCGGGACTGCTGAGCAACGGCGAGGCGACATCGTTGTCCACCGCCGCGCTGTGCCCAGAGCCAACCTGCTACCGCGCGTACCTGCAAGCCGTCACGTCGGCACCGGCGGACAGCGTCGCGCCGCTGCCGGTGACCGGACCGGGTCTCGGCCCCCATCTGGGATACGCCGGGCAGTGGGTCATCTTCTTCCTGCTGCTGCCGGTCGGCTACGTGATCCTCCTGCGCCGCGAGGTGAAGGAAACACGGGTGGCCGAAAGCGCGGTATCCGGGTCGTCCTGAGGCACAGTGGAGTTATGGATCTTGGACTCTCCGGTCGCTGCATAGTGATCACCGGCGCCTCCCGCGGGCTGGGGCTCGCTGCTGCGAAGGCGGTGGTGGCCGAAGGGGCCAACGTGGTCGTTGTCGCCAGGGACCAAGGGGTCCTGAACACCGCGGTGCAGGAACTGGGGGCCGATCGGGCAGTGGGCATCTCCGCCGACCTGGGCGCGGAGACCACCTCCGAGATCGCCTCCGCGGCGGCCCTGGCCCGCTTCGGCCGGCTCGACGGGGCGCTCATCAGCGCCGGCAGCCCCACCCCCGGCACGCCCATGACCGCCCCGGAGGCCGCCTGGCGGGAGGCTTTCGAGACGGTGTTCCTCGGTGGCCTGCGGATGGCACGGGCCACCGCAGCATCGGCGACCGGCGACCAGCAGACCACCGGCACCGGGTCCAGCATCGTCTTCGTGCTCTCCACCTCGGCACGCTCCCCCATCCCCGGCCTGACCTTGTCCAACGGCCTGCGACCTGGTCTGGCGATGATGGTCAAGGACCTCGCCGACGAGGTCGGCCCGCAGGGCATCCGCGTCAACGGCGTCATGCCCGGCCGGATCGCGACGGACAACGTCTTCGCGCAGGATGCCCGGCAGGGTGACCCGATGGCGGTGCGCCGGCGCCGGGAGGCGACCATCCCCCTGCGGCGCTACGGCGAGCCCGAGGAGTTCGGCCGGCTTGCGGCCTTCCTGCTGTCCCCCTCCGCCTCGTACATCAACGGGTCCCTGATCACCATCGACGGCGGTGCCACCCGCTGCCTATGAGGCGCTCAGGCTGAACTGCTCGTAGTGCCGCGCGTAGAGGCCACCGCGGGCCAGCAACTCCTCGTGCCGGCCGCGCTCGGCGATCCGCCCGCTCTCCACGACGAGGATCAGGTCGGCATCGCGCACGGTGGACAGCCGGTGAGCGATCACCAGCGATGTGCGCCCTTCCAGCGCCGCCGATAGTGCACGCTGCACAGCCCGCTCATTCTCGCTGTCCAAGTGGGCGGTGGCTTCGTCCAGGACGACCACGCCAGGCCGCTTGAGCAGCAGACGCGCGATGGCCAGCCGCTGCTTCTCACCACCGGAGAGCCGATACCCGCGGTCCCCCACGACGGTGTTCAGACCGTCGGGGAGGCTGCGCAGCAGGTCGGCGATCTGGGCGTCCTCGCACGCCGCCCACATCTGCGCCTCTGTGGCCTCCGGGGCCGCATAGCGCAGGTTCGCCTCGATCGTGTCGTGGAACATGTGGGCGTCTTGTGTCACGTAGCCGACCGTGTCGCGCAGCGACTCCAGCGTGATGTCGCGGACGTCCACCCCGTCGAGCATGACCGCCCCGCTGTCCACGTCGTACAGTCGGGCGACGAGTTGCGTGATCGTCGTCTTACCGGCGCCGCTGGGTCCCACCAGGGCCACCAGGCCACCCGCCGGGATCTCGAAGTCGACCCCGTGCAGGATCTCGTCGCTGGTGCGCGCCTCCTCCTACGGCCACCGACTCCAGGGACGCCAACGACACCTCGCTCGGGGAGGGGTAGTGGAAGTGCACGTCCTGGAAACGCACGCTCACAGGGCGCCGCGGCAGACTGGTCGCATCGGGGCGCTGCGTGATCAGAGGCGGCAGGTCGAGGACCTCGAAGACGCGCTCGAAACTCACCAGGGCCGTCATGATGTCGACCCGCACGTTGCTCAGCGCCGTCAAGGGGCCGTACAGCTGCGCCAGTAGCCCGGTGAGAGCCAGCAGCGTGCCCAGGGTCAGCGCGCCCTGGATCACGAGGTTGCCGCCCAGGCCGTACACCAGCGCGGTCGCCAGGGCAGCCACGAGGGTCAGCGCGGTGAAGAAGTACCGGTTGGCCATGGCGATCTGCACACCGATGTCGCGCACCCGGGCCGCCCGCCCGGCGAAGGCCTCGTCCTCGTCAGCGGGCCGGCCGAAGAGCTTGGCCAGCAGTGCCCCGCCGATGTTGAACCGCTCGGTCATCTGAGTGCTCATGTCCGAGTTCATCTGCATCTGCTGGCGGGTCAACCCGGCCAGGCGCCGTCCCATCCACTTGGCGGGCAGGATGAACAGCGGGACCAGCACCAGCGATGCCAGCGTGATCTGCCACGACAGCGCGAACATGGTCACCAGGACGATCACCAGGCTGATGAGATTGCCCAGCACACCGGACAGCGTCGAGGTGAACGCCTGCTGGGCGCCGATGACGTCGCTGTTGAGACGGGACACCAGGGCGCCGGTCTGTGTCCGCATGAAGAAGGCGATGGGCTGGCGCTGCACATGACCGAACACCTCAGTGCGCAGGTCGTAGATGAGCCCCTCACCGATCCGGGCGGATTGCCAGCGGCTGACCAGCCCGACCAGCGCGTCGACCACTGCGAGCAGCGCCACGAACAGGGCCGACACCGTCACCACGGCCGCGTCGCCCGGCGTGATTCCGTCGTCGACGATGCGCCGGAACAACAGGGGCTGCGCGATCACCAGCAGGGAGTCCACCACCAGCAGTACGAGGAACCCGGCGATGAGCCCGCGGTAGTTGCCCGCATACCCGAAGATGCGGCGCACGGTCCCCGGTGCGAGTTTGTGCTCGGTCACGCTGTCGTCGCGCGAGAAGGAGCGCATCGCCATGTGCGTGCGCATCATCGACATGTCGTCCCCATCTCAGGGACGCGCGTCAGCGCCCCGCTGCATCAACCACAGCGGTGCGCCGATGATTCCCGGTGCTGGCTACTTCTTCGCGCGGGTCGGTCCGCCGCGGCCCCGCAGCGTGGTCTCGGACTCCACCAGGAGCCGGTGGATGAACCCGTACGACCGTCCGGTCTCAGCCGCGATGTCGCGGATGCTCTCACCCCCGGTGTATCGGCCCTTCACCTTGACGGCGAGGTCCTCACGTTCGGCGCCGGTGATGCGGCGGCCCTTGTTCACGGCGGTCATCATGCGGATCGCATTCCTTCCTGTCGTGGACTCCCCCCGGAGTACCTGGATATAACCTACGCGTCGTATCGACTCGGTTATGCCAGGGACACCAGTTCGAGGTAGCCCTCACTCCATAAGTCTTCTTCCCCGTCTGGGAGCAGCAATACCCGCTCCGGGGACAACGCCTGCACCGCGCCGGGGTCGTGGGTGACCAGTACCACCGCCCCCCGGTAGTCCCGCAGCGCCCCGAGGATCTCCGCGCGGGAGGCCGGATCCAGGTTGTTGGTCGGCTCGTCGAGCAGCAGCACGTTGGCACCCGATACGACCAGGCACGCCAGGGCCAGCCTCGTCTTCTCCCCGCCGCTGAGGGTGCCTGCGGACTGGAACACGGTGTCCCCGCTGAACAGGAAGCGTCCGAGGACGGACCGCGCGTCGCTGTCGCTGACATCCGGGGCCTGCCCGAGCAGGTTCTCCAGCACGCTGCGCCGCGGGTCCAACGTCTCGTGCTCCTGTGCGTAGTACCCCAGGACCAGTCCGTGGCCGGGGTCGATCTCACCGGTCTCGGACGGCAACTCACCGGCCAGGATCCGCAACAAGGTCGTCTTGCCCGCGCCGTTGAGTCCCAGGACCACGACGCGCGACCCCCGGTCGATCGCCAGATCCACATCCACGAACACCTCTTGCGAGCCATAACTCTTCGACAGCCCGGCGGCCTGCAGCGGGACCCGGCCGCAGGGTTTGGGGTCGGGGAAGCGCAGCGCGGCGGTTCGCTCCCCGCGATGAGCGGGCTCGAGCGCGGCCTCCAAGGCGTCGGCCCGCCGCAGCATCGTCTGCGCCTGCCGGGCCTTCGTGGCCTTCGCACGCATCCGCTCGGCCTGGCTGCGCAGGGCCTCTGCCTGCTTGCTGGCGTTGGCCTGCTCCCGGCGGCGCCGGCGGGTGTCCACCTCGATCTGCTGCTGGTATGCGTCCCAGCCGAGGTTGTAGACGTCCAGTGTGCAGCGCACCGCATCGAGGTGCGCAACCTTGTTGACGACCTCGCGCAGCAGTTCCACGTCGTGCGAGATCACGATGAGGCCATGCGCGTAGCTCCGCAGGAACCCCCGCAACCAGGCGATGGAATCCGCGTCCAGGTGGTTCGTGGGCTCGTCGAGCAGCAGGACGTCCCCCGATCCGCCGAACAGGATCCGCGCCAGTTCGACGCGCCGCCGCTGCCCGCCGGACAGCGTTCGCAGCGGCCGCGCCAAGTGCTCGGCGGCCAGGCCCAGGCCATCGGCGACGGCCAGAGCTTCCGACTCTGCGGCGTACCCGCCCTGAGCCAGGAACTCCGCCTCCGCACTGGTGTACCGGCGCATCGCCTCCTCGCGCAGGGCCGGGTCCTCCATGCGTGCCGCCTGCTTCTGCATGCGGGTCACGGCGGCATCCAGCCCACGAGCGCTCATGATGCGCGCCAGTGCACTCTGCTGGCCGTCGGCGGACGCCGGGTCCTGCGGCAGGTACCCGACCTCGCCACGAGTGACCAGCCCGGCCGCCGGTTGCGCCAGTCCGGCCAGCACCTTCATGAGGGTCGTCTTGCCCGCGCCGTTGCGCCCGATCAGCCCGATCCGGTCGCCGCCACCCACACGCAGATCCACGTCGGACATCAGCAAACGCGCGCCCGCGCGAAGCTCGAGGCCGGTTGCTTGGATCACAGCGTCCACTCTGGCACCTGCTCGAGCCCATGACACACGGCGGTCGCGCCCAGGCACGCAGCGGGACGAAACCCGCCGAGGATGCTGCGGACAGGTCTTGCAGGGCCCGCATCGGACCACAGCTGGCCGGAGCGATCAGTGGGATCCTCCCACCGTCGACTTCAGTGGACGGTCTCGACCTGCAGGACCGTCAGCCTCGCCTGATTGACCGACGCTGTCTTGCCGGTGCTGTCCGTGGGGTTCACCGCACAGCGGGGGTGTCACCGAGTGACCGTGAGCACCAGAGCCGGCTGCCGACCAAGTCGTTGGGAAGTGAGACGAGCGAACGGTTGAGTCCCCGACCCGGTGGAGGGACGTCTGGGACCGTGAGGCCGGTGAACCACCCTGGGCGGAAGCTGGGGGGCGCGGTGGGGGTGGGGGGGCGACGGACGGCCCCGCCGGCCGGGCCCCCTGCGCCCGGCCGACCGCCCGCCCGGGGCGGCGCGCCGCCGCGGCAGGGGGGGCGGCCCCCGTCAGCACCACACTCGCGCTCCGCGGGGTTTCAGGGAGGGTCGTGGTCCAAGAGCGGTTCGGCTCTTGAATGCATGGATCGCGGCGTCAGGACGGGCGAACCTCACCACCGCCACAGAGGGCGGCGGGCTCGCGCCTCTGCACCCACGAGACGACCGGGCCGGTGACTGCTCGGCCAACGCCTGGAGTATCCCCGGCCTATGTCCACAACTTGGGCGACGTCGCGAAACTCTCGCGAGCCGGCGCGGGCGGCGCGTCCGGACCTGCGCGAAGTCGTGCGTGTAGGGGTCGCGGCCGCCAGCAGCCGGCAGTGCCGGGTCACCACGTCGAGGGAGTCCCCAGCGGAATCGCGCGGAGGGCCGGGAACGTGCACGCGGCCCACGCAGGCCACTGTCGCGTCGATACGCCATTGTGTGGTGCCATCGACCGACGTGCTGAGGATGTCGAGCACGACCGGGAGATCGACGGACACGCCCGCCTCGGAGGTCCATGGCACCCGAGGACCCGGCCCGGCACGCAGCCGCGACGATATGCCGGTAGGTCGGCTCGACACGCAGCCAACCTACCGGCGGGCGGCCAGCGTGGCGGCACCTCAGACGTTGAACCCCAGCGCCCGCAGCATTTCGCGGCCCTCGTCGGTGATCTTGTCCGGACCCCACGGCGGCATCCACACCCAGTTGATCCGGAAGTCCCGGACGACATCGGACAACGCCACCCGGGTCTGGTCCTCGATCTCGTCGGTCAGCGGGCAGGCCGCCGAGGTCAGCGTCATGTCGATCGTGGCCACCTCGTCGTCATCGACGTGTACCCCGTAGACCAGTCCGAGGTCGACGACGTTGATCCCGAGTTCGGGGTCGACCACATCGCGCATGCGTTCGGTGAGTTCTTCTTCGGTGACGCTCATGTGATGTCCTTTCCCAGTGCTTGCAGTGCGGCGTCCTTGAACGCCATCCAGCCCAGCAGCGCGCATTTCACGCGTGCCGGGTACGACGCGACCCCCGCGAAGGCGATGCCGTCGCCCAGCACGTCCTCATCCGGCTCGACCTTCCCGCGACCCTCGATGAGGTGCACGAACGCCTCGTGCACCGGCCATACCTCGGTCAGGGGATGCCCCACGAACTGCTCGTACATCACAGATGTCGAGGCCTGGGAGATGGAACACCCCGTGGCGTCGTAGGAGACATCGGTGACGACCCCGTCGGTGAGGTCCACCCGCAGCGTGATCTCATCGCCGCAGGTGGGGTTCACGTGATGCACCTCGGCGTCGAACGGGTCGCGCAGGCCTTTGCCCCGCGGGCGGCGGTAGTGATCCAGGATGATCTCCTGGTACAGGCTCTCGAGGTTCATGTGAAGAACTCCAGCGCCCGCCGGGTGGCCGCCACCAGAGCGGCCACGTCCTCGGCGTCGTTGTAGAGGTAGAACGTCGCCCGGGTCGTCGCGGTCACGCCGAACCGCCGGTGCAGCGGCCATGCGCAGTGGTGGCCGACGCGCACAGCAACGCCACTGTCGTCGAGCACCTGTCCGAGGTCGTGGGAGTGGATCCCCTCGGCCACGAACGAGACCGCCGCCCCGCGGTCGACCAGGTCGGTGGGCCCGATGATGCGGATGCCCGGCAACTCCATGAGCCCCTCGAGGGCCAGGCCTGTCAGATGCACCTCGTGGTCGTGGATCGCCTCCAGTCCGATGGCATCCAGATAGTCCACGGCGGCGCCGAGTCCCACGGCCTGCGCGATGTTCGGCACCCCGGCCTCGAACCGCTGCGGCGGTGCGGCGAATGTGGAGTGGTCCATGAAGACCTGCTCGATCATCGAGCCGCCGGTGAGCATCGGGGGCATGTTCGCGAGCAGGTCCGCGCGACCCCACAGGCACCCCACACCGGTGGGTCCGAGCATCTTGTGACCGCTGAACGCCACGAAATCGGCGCCGAGGGCGTGTACGTCCACCGGCATGTGGGGCACGGACTGGCAGGCATCCACGACGACGACGGCACCGACGGCGTGGGCCAGCCGCGCGACTTCGGCAACCGGGTTGATCGTCCCCAGGACGTTGGACTGGTGGGCCAGCGCCACCACTTTGGTGCGGTCGGTGATCATCGCCGGATCGATGTCGAGCCGGCCCTCGTCTGTCACCCCGAACCAGCGCAGGGTCGCACCGGTCCGGGCGGCGACCTGCTGCCAGGGCACCAGGTTCGCGTGGTGCTCCATCTCGGTGATCAGGATCTCGTCGCCGGGGGCGAGCACGAACGGCGCGGGGCCCCCCGCCAGGGTGGCGTTGGTGAAGCCGTAGGCAACGAGGTTCAGCGCCTCTGTGGCATTGCGGGTGAACACCGTCTCGGAAGGCGCACCACCGACGAAACCCGCGATGCGGGCACGCGCGGCTTCGAAGGCGTCCGTGGCCTCCTCGGCCAACTGGTGGGCCCCGCGGTGGACGGCGGCATTGTGCTGCTCGTAGAACTCCCGCTCGGCGTCGAGCACGGCGCGCGGTTTCTGGGAGGTCGCTCCAGAGTCCAGGTAGACCAGTCGGCGGCCGCCGCGCACGCTGCGCTCAAGGATCGGGAAATCCTTGCGCAGGGTGGCAGCGTCGATCATCCGGCCACACCCGCCCCGGTGAACTGCTCGTAGCCCTCGGCCTCGATCCGGTCGGCCAGGTCCGGGCCGCCCTCGGCGACGATGCGGCCCTGCCACATGACGTGGACGAACTCCACCGGGATCTGGCGCAGCAGCCGGCTGGTGTGGGTGATCAGGACCACCCCGATCTGCCCGTCGGCACGCACCCGGTTGACACCCTCCGACACGATCTTGAGGGCATCTACGTCCAAGCCGGAGTCGGTCTCGTCCAGGACGGCGAACTTCGGCCGGAGCAGTTCCAGCTGCAATATCTCGTGGCGCTTGCGCTCACCACCGGAGAAGCCCTCGTTGACGCTGCGCTCGGCGAACGAGGAGTCCACGCCCAGATCGGCCATGGCTGCGCGCATCTCCTTGAGCCAGGTGCGCAGCGCCGGCGCCTCGCCGCGCACCGCAGTCACCGCGGTGCGCAGGAAGTTGGACACCGACACCCCGGGCACCTCAACGGGGTACTGCATGGCCAGGAACAGACCGGCCCGGGCGCGCTCGTCGACACTCATGTCCAGCAGGTCCGCCCCGTCCATCGTCACCGCACCACCGGTGATGGTGTAGGCAGGGTGGCCGGCCAGGGCGTAGGCCAGCGTGGACTTCCCGGAGCCGTTCGGCCCCATGATGGCGTGGGTCTGACCACTGCGGACGGTCAGGTCGACGCCACGCAGGATCTCCTTGTTCCCGCCGTCGGCCTCCACCTCCACATGCAGGTCGCGGATCGTCAACTCGGTCATCGTGCCTCCTCGGGGATCGCGACGAGCACAACCGCTTCGTCGCCTTGGCCTTCGATCTGAACTGGGAATGTCGCAATGGGTTCGTACGCGGGTGGCCCGGAGGGATCGCCGGTGCGCAGGTCGAAGCGCGAGCCGTGCAGCCAACACTCGATCTGGCAGCCCGAGACCTCACCCTCGGACAGCGAGACTTCAGCGTGCGAGCAGACGTCGTCGACCGCGAAGACCTCATCACCGACCCGGACGAGGGCCACGGCCACGCCGTCGATCACCACGCGGCGGGGCTGCCCGGGCCGCAAGTCGGCCAGGCGAAGGGAGAATCCGGTCATCAGCCCACCTCGGCGCGAAAACCGAGCTCGACCTCGACCGCGCGCATCAGTTCACTGCGGACCATGGGTACGTCGATACCGTCGAGCACGTCGGCGAAGAAACCCAGGACGACGAGGCGGCGGGCCTCCTGCTCGGTCAGACCCCGGGAGCGCAGGTAGAAGACCTGCTCCTCGTCGAACCGGCCGGTGGCGCTGGCGTGGCCGGCGCCCACCACATCGCCGGTCAGGATCTCCAGGTTCGGCACCGAATCCGCCCGCGGACCATCGTCGAGCAGCAGGTTGCGGTTGACCTCGTAGGTCTGCGTGCCGACCGCGGCCGGCTGGATGAGCACGTCGCCCACCCACACGCTGCGGGCGCCAGCACCCTGCAACGCGCCCTTGAACACGACGTTGCTGCGACAGTGCGGCTGGTCGTGGTCCACGAAGGACCGGTGCTCGAAGCGCTGACCGGCATCGGCGAAGAACAGCCCGCGCACGTCGGCGTCACCACCCGGGCCGTCATAGTCCACTGTCTGCACGAGGCGCACGGCCTCGCCGCCGAGTGTCACGACGATGGAGCGCAGCCGGGCGTCACGGCCGAGCCGGCTCGCCAGGTGACCGGCATGAACGGCGTCGCCGTCCCAGCCCTGCACCGAGACCATTTCCAGGCTTGCCCCGTCGCCGATGACCACGGAGACATTGCCGGCGTACTGAGCGGTGCCGCTATGACGCAACACGACGGTGGCGCGCGCATCGGCGCCGACCTCGATCAGGGTCCATCCCCAGACGACCGTATCGGGATCCGTGCCGCGCAAGTCGATGACGACCGGCTCGGGATGATCGCTGCCCGCCGGGATCTCCAGCAGCATGGCGGATCCGGAGTGCGCGGCCGTCAAGGCCGAGATCCGGTCCACCGGGGCACTGGCAGCGCGCTGCTGCGCTTCCGCAGGGCTGATCTCACGCAACGCGAGCCCCTCGGGCAGCACGGCGTCCCAGCTCAGATGACCCGCCGATGGGGCATCGTCGAGCAGTGGCTTGAGCGCCGCCCGCGGGGCGAACCGCCAGGCCTCCTCCCGACCGGTCGGCATGGGGAAGTCCTCGAGGTCGTAGGACCGCAGGTTCGACATGGACACCTCGCCCATCAGCCGACCGCTCCTTCCATCTGCATTTCGATGAGCCGGTTGAGTTCCAGCGCGTACTCCATGGGCAATTCGCGTGCGATCGGCTCGATGAACCCGCGCACGATCATGGCCATCGCCTCGTCCTCGGTGAGGCCGCGCGACATGAGGTAGAACAGTTGGTCCTCACCGACCTTCGACACCGTCGCCTCGTGGCCCATCGACACGTCGTCCTCGCGGATGTCGTTGTACGGGTAGGTGTCCGACCGGCTCTCGTCGTCGACGAGCAACGCGTCGCACTTGACGGTGGACTTCGCCCCCTTCGCGCCCGGGTTCACCTGGATGAGGCCGCGGTAGGAGGTCCGGCCACCGCCACGGGCCACGGACTTGGAGACGATGGTGGACGAGGTGTTGGGCGCGGCGTGCACCATCTTGGCGCCGGCGTCCTGGTGCTGATTCTCGCCCGCGAAAGCCACCGACAGCGTCTCCCCCTTGGCGTGCTCGCCCATCAGCCACACCGCCGGGTACTTCATCGTGACTTTGGACCCGAGGTTGCCGTCGATCCACTCCATCGTCGCGCCCTGCTGCGCGATGGCGCGCTTGGTCACGAGGTTGTAGACGTTGGTCGACCAGTTCTGGATCGTCGTGTACCGGCAGCGGGCGTCCTTCTTCACGATGATCTCGACGACCGCGGAGTGCAGGGAATCCGTCGAGTAGATCGGCGCCGTGCAGCCCTCGACGTAGTGGACGTACGCGCCCTCGTCGACGATGATGAGCGTCCGCTCGAACTGGCCCATGTTCTCGGTGTTGATCCGGAAGTAGGCCTGCAGCGGGATCTCGACGTGGACGCCCTTGGGCACGTAGATGAAGGAACCGCCGGACCACACCGCGGTGTTCAGCGCGGAGAACTTGTTGTCCCCGGCCGGGATGACCGACCCGAAGTACTCCCGGAACAGGTCCTCGTGCTCGCGCAGGCCGGTGTCGGTGTCGAGGAAGATGACGCCCTGCTCCTCGAGGTCCTCACGGATCTTGTGGTAGACGACCTCGGACTCGTACTGGGCCGCCACCCCCGCGATCAGCCGCTGCTTCTCCGCCTCCGGGATGCCGAGCCGGTCGTAGGTGTTCTTGATGTCGGCGGGCAGTTCGTCCCAGGACGTCGCCTGCCTCTCCGTGGACCGCACGAAGTACTTGATGGTGTCGAAGTCGATGTGCGAAAGGTCCGCACCCCACGTGGGCATGGGCTTCTTCTCGAACAGCCGCAGGCCCTTCAGCCGCAGCTCCAACATCCACTCCGGCTCATTCTTCAGCGCTGAGATCTCGCGGACCACGTCTTCGTTGAGCCCACGCTTGGCCAACGCCCCAGCGGCGTCCGCATCGTGCCACCCGTATTCGTACCGCCCGAGGTCGGCCAGGTGATCCACATCAGTCATGAGGAGATCCTTTCGGTTCGGACATGGCTCGCCGCCGGCGAGACCAAGCAGGTGCAGACCCCGTCGCCGTGGGCGATCGTGGCCAGTCGGGTGACGTTCGTGTCGAGCAGGCGTCCGAACGCGGCTGCTTCCGCGTCGCACAGCTGCGGGAACTCATGAGCCGCTTGCGAGACCGGGCAGTTGTGCTGGCACACCTGCATGGCGGTCGCCGGGCCGTCCTCGACAGAGGCAGCGTAACCGTCGCGGGTCAGCAGTTCCGCCAGCCGGCGTGCGCGCTGCAGCGGATCGGCGATGGCGTCCAGGTGCGGCCGGTAGCGGGCCTCGAGTTCGGCGGCGCGGCGCTGCGCGAACTCGTCGAGCGCGCCCGGATCGACCTGCCGCATGAACCGCATCGCGCTGACGGCCAGGTCGTCGTAGGCCTGCTCGAAGCGACGCCGACCGGACTCGGTCAATGAGTAGATGCGAGCTGGGCGACCACGCCGTCGGCCCGGCCGCGGGCCGAACGCCGGCCGGTCCCCACCCACCACGTCGCCGGAGTCCGCCAGGGCGTCCAAGTGCTTTCGCACGGCTGCTGCTGAGATGCCCAGTCGCGTCGACAACCCCGCTGCAGACGCCGGACCGTCGACGAGCAGACTGCGCGCCACACGTTCCCGACCTGATTTCACAACTCCATTGTTGCGTAAATCATCTGCGCCGCAAGAGCCGGGTCGCGGATCACGCCCAGCGCGAACGGAGGCCCGAAGCCGACTGTCCGGATTTGGATTGGGACTTTCCGACACGCCGGGGAAGTCGGCGTTCGTGCGGCGTGTCGCGTCCGCGGGCGTTGAACACCAATTGGATCCAGGCAAGCCCCTGCGGTTGCGAGGTCCCCGGCACTCCCCCAACGTTGAATCATGGCCCGCTACCGGACGACCGTGGATTCCACCGCGCCCGCCGCCGACGTGTTCGACTACCTCGCCGACTTCGCGTCGGTGGCACTCTGGGATCCCGGCGTGCGCAGCGCCGAACTCATCAGCGGCACACCCGGAACCACCGGAGCCTGGTACCGCGTCGTGGCCGGGTTCCTCGGCCGCGCCATACCCCTGGACTACGAGATCCTCGCCGCGGAGCCGCCCACGGGGCAGTACGCAGGCCGGGTGGAGCTCGAAGCGCACACTGCGGACTTCCGCTCCCACGACGTCATCAGCGTCCAGCCCACCGGCACCGGCTGCCGCGTGACCTACGACGCGGACCTGGCACTCAAAGGACTTCGCCGTCCCTTCGATCCCGTGTTGCGCATCGCGTTCACGGTCATCGGCGAGCGCGCCCGGCGTGGGTTGGCCGCAGCAGTGCTGCTGCAGCGCGCGGCATGAAGGCCGAACACCTGGTCGATGCCGCCCTCGAGTTCAGTGTGGTGGGCAGTTTCAGCCGCATCGGGTACGCGGTCCGGTCGCGGCTCGCCGGGTGGGACACCCCCACCGGACTGGCCGGGAGGCGCGTACTTCTGACCGGTGGGACGAGCGGGGTGGGCCTCGCCGCGGCACGCACGCTCACGGGACTTGGCGCCCAGGTGGCGATCACCGGGCGCTCCCGGGCGCGGCTCGACGGCGCGGCCCGTGAGATCGCTGCGCACGGCGAGGACCCGATCACGCTGGTGGCCGACTCCGCGGATCTGCAGCAACTGCCCTCGATGTTCGACGCCGCGGTGTCCGGTCTCGGCGGCCTCGACGTCGTGATCAACAACGCGGGGGCGCTCACCCACGAGTACTCGCGCAGCCCGCAAGGTTTCGAAACCACCTACGCGGTGCATGTCTTGGCTCCGTTCCTGCTGACGCGGTTGGCCGTGCCGGTGGTGGGTCCGCAGGGACGTGTCATCACGGTGTCGTCCGGAGGCATGTACAGCCAGAGTCTGCACCCGGACATGCAATGCGGGCCCGAGGGCTTCGACGGGGTGACCGCCTACGCGAAGGCCAAGCGGGCCCAGGTCGCCCTCAACCAGGAATGGGCCCGCCGCCACCCGGCGGGACCGACGTTCGCCGCGATGCATCCCGGGTGGGCGGACACACCGGGCGTGCGCACCTCCCTGCCGACGTTCCGACGCGTCACCGGACCGGTCCTGCGCACGCCTGAGCAGGGCGCGGACACCATGGTCTGGCTGGCCTCGGCGGACGTCCCGAGCGGTGGGTTCTGGCTCGACCGGCGACGCCGCGCGGTGGTGCGTCTGCCCAGGACCAGTCACACCGCCCACGACGCCGAGGCCCTGTTCGAAGTGGTGTCGGAGCAGGTCGCATCGGCCGTCTGACCCGCGGCCTACCATGGCCTGTGTGAACGCCGTCGAGATCGCGGACCTCACGGTGTCTTACACCGGCAGGCGCGCTGTGGACGAGCTGTCGCTGACCGTCCCGGCCGGCACCACGTGCGTGGTGCTCGGGCCCAACGGCGCCGGTAAGACGACCACCCTGAGCGTCCTACTGGGTCTGCGCGGGCCGGATTCCGGAACCGTCAGCGTGCTCGGGTCTGCGCCACACGACCCCGCCCAGCGCAGCCGTATCGGCGTGGTGCTGCAGGACGGGGGCCTGCCGGTCGCGGCGACTCCGGCCGCCATCGTCAAGCACTTCGCCTCGCTGTACGCCGATCCGCTACCCCTTCCCTCGCTCGTCGAGCGACTCGGTCTGGCCGACCTGGACCGCCCCTACCGTCGTCTGTCCGGCGGCGAGCAACAGCGGGTGAAGATCGCGGTGGCCCTCGTCGGCAGGCCCCGGCTGCTGATCATGGATGAACCCACCACCGGCATGGATCCCGCCGCCCGCCGCGTCTTCTGGACCCTGCTGGACGAGATCCGCGACCAGGGAGTCACCACGCTGCTGACCACTCACCAGCCGGACGAGGTGAGCACCCGTGCCGACCAGATCGTCGTCATCCATCAGGGCACGGTGATCGCGAACGCCCCCCCGGCTGCGCTCATCGGGAGCGCACCGGTGTGGTTCACGTGCGCCCGGCACCTCGATCTGTCCAGTCTGCGGGCCGTCCTCGGCGAGGGTTACGACGTGGCCGAGGTGGAGCCCGGTCGCTACCGGGTGAATGGCGATGTGGGCGTCGCCCAGATATCCGCCATCAACTCCTGGGTCGCCGGGCACGGCGACGGCAACGGCGAGGTCACCGTCGTGCGGACTCTGGAGGAGGCTTACTTGGAGATGACGGGGGGCGTGGCATGGTGATCCTGGATCTCAGCCACGGCACGGCGCCCGCCACCATGCCGCAGCGGGTGGGGCGGCAGGCCCGGTTCGACCTCGGCAACGCGCTGCGCAACGGCGAGAACCTGCTGCTCACGCTGGTCATCCCCATCGGTGTGCTGATCCTCACGCTCAAGAGCCCGCTGTCCGGCGATCGCACCGCGGGCCAGGCGCTGGTCGGGGCGGCCAGCCTGGCGGTGCTGGCAACCGCATTCACCTCCCAGGCCATCGGCACCGGATTCGACCGCCGCTACGGTGTCCTGCGGATGCTGGGGCTGTCCCCGCTGGGCGCCCGCGGGCTGCTGGTGGCGCGCACCCTGGTCAGCCTGCTGATCATCGCGGTGCAGATCACGATCCTGACCGCGCTCACCTGGTGGCTGGGGGGATGGTCCCCCGACGATCCGGCGCGGATCCTGCAGGCCGTCGTCGCCGTCCTGGTGGCCGTCTGGGCGTTCACCGCGTGGGCACTGCTCATCGCAGGCACGCTGCGCGCAGAAGCCACCCTGGCCGTGGCTAATGCGGTGTTCCTGATCCTCATGTTCGCCGGTGGGCTGGCGATTCCGGCCGAGGACCTGCCCTGGGCCACGATGGCCGACTGGTTGCCCACCGGCGCCCTGGTCGCAGCGATGAGTTCGGCGGTGCCCGCGTGGGGCCCGCTTGCGGTACTGGTCGCGTGGGCGGTGGCAGGCACCGCCCTGGCCACGAGGTTCTTCCGATGGGAGAGCTGACCCCACGGCCCTCCGCAAGCCCACAATGCGTCGCGGCGTAGGCTCGCTGATGTGGCAGTAGACACCGCAGCCGACCCCGTCGATCTGCCTGTCGCCGGTGTCGCTCCCCGCTGGTTGCAGGGGATCTTCTGGGCGAATCTCGTGGCGCAGGTGGGCATCGTCATCACCGGCGGGATCGTCCGTGTGACCGGCTCCGGCCTGGGGTGCCCCACCTGGCCCGAATGCGTCGACGGTTCCATCACGCCCACCTCCGCGCAGACCGAGCGATGGCACAAGTACGTCGAGTTCGGCAACCGGACCCTCACCGGCGTGCTGCTGATCCTGGCGCTTGCGGCCATCATTGGCGCGATCGCGTGGCGCCGGCAGGGTGCCGGCCGCCCGTGGGTCATGTGGCTGGCCGCCGCCCCTCTGATCGGGACCCTCGCGCAGGCCGTCCTGGGCGGCGTGACGGTGCTCGTCGAACTGCATCCCATGGCCGTGGCCAGTCACCTGCTGCTGTCCATGGTGGTGATCGCCGGCTGCGTGGCACTCGTGCAGTTCGCCGGTGAGCCGGAAGACCCTCCGGGCGAACCGGTGACCCGGCCGACCACCCGGCTGATCGGCAACGCGCTCATCGCGGTCACCGCGGTGATCATCATCATGGGCACCGTCGTCACGGGATCCGGGCCGCACGCCGGTGACGCGCAGACTGTGCGCCTGGACCTCGACCCCGCCTGGTCAGCTGGTTGCACGCCGACGTCGTGTGGCTGTTCATCGGATTGCTCGTCGGCATGCTGGCCCTGCTCCATGTGGACTCCGCGCCACCGGTAGCCCGCCGGCGCGCCTGGTGGGTCGCGGCATTCGCGGTGCTGCAAGCGGGCATCGGCTACGTCCAGTACTTCACCGGCCTGCCCTGGGTCATCGTGACCGTGCACCTGCTCGGCGCGTGCCTGGTCTGGGTCGCCGTGTGGCGGCTGCGCCTCAGCCTGACGCAGCGAGGAAATCCGCTGCTTGCGCCTCGGGCATGACCCACTGACGCACAGCATGCGCGTAGGCCTGCGCCGCGCGGGGTTCGGCGCGCAGGAAGAGGTCGGCAGACGTCGCCTGGAGTTCCAGCAGTTTCCACCGGCCGGCGTCCTCGACCAGATCCACCCGGGCGTACAGAAGGCCGTCACCACCTGCGGCAGTACCCGCAAATGCCAGGGCCTGGCGCGCGAGTTCGGCATCCGGGGTGAACGCCGACGGTTCTGGGCCCTGCCAGGTGACGGCGTGGGAGACCCGGCCGGCCAATAGCACCATGCCGACCCGGGCACTGGCCACGGCGCCGGACCGGATCATCGCCACCGTCCCGCCCGCCGCTATCGCCGCCGCCGCTGCCGCCGCCGCGACCGGCCCCTCGTGCGACGTTGCCTCCATGGGGTCACACGTCGCCGCGCACACCTGGCACTCGGCCCACCCGAGTCCCGCGACAGCCTCAGCGCACTCCTGCTCGGTATCGCCGGGTTCGAACCACACCGTGTCCACCACCGGCACCCCTCGACCAGGGAGGTCGCGCAGGTAGGTCCGGTCGGTGTTGCGCACCAGCGTGAGGGCGGCGTTGGCCAACCTGGTGTGCTCCTCCACGTTGCGGGCCCACCGCAGGAACTCCGGGCGTCGCCGCCCCACGTCATGCGGCGACCCCACGAGGACCAGGTCGGCGTCCGCCCATTGGAAGCCGGCGTCCCACGGCACCGGGTGGACGTCGAGTCCGGCGTGGTCCAGCGCGGGCAGGGCAGCAATGAGATCCGGGTCGGTGCCCGGATCGGCGGTGATATAGGCCACCTGCGGGCGCATCAGCCCAAGAGCAACGGGTCGAGTGCCACGGCCAGGAACAGCAGCGCGAGGTAGGTGATCGACCAGTGGAACAGGCGCATCGGCTTCGGGTCCGCACCGGCCCGCGTCCGCCGCCGCAACACCAGCGCCTCCCAGATGAACACCAGCCCCAGCAGTAACGCGCCGACGCTGTAGATCCAGCCCATGGGGGCGATGGGGACCAGGGCCAGGCTGGCCAGCACGGTCGCGATGGAGTACCAGAGGATCTGATCGGCAACGTGGCGCTGATCGGCGACGACCGGCAGCATCGGGACCCCGGCACTTCCGTAGTCGTCCCGGAACCGCAGCGACAACGGCCAGTAGTGCGGCGGGGTCCACAAGAAGATCACCAGAAACAGGATCCACGGCGTCCACGACAGGTCTCCGGTGACTGCCGCCCAGCCGATGAGCACCGGGAAACACCCGGCGGCACCACCCCACACGATGTTCTGCGAGGTGCGCCGCTTGAGAACCATGGTGTAGCCGACGACGTAGAGGAAGATCGCCAGGCCGGCCAGCCCGGCCGCCAGAAGGTTCGTCGTCCACGCCAGCCAGAGCATGCTCAGTGCGCTGAGGGCGCTGCCGAAGGTCCATCCAGCGGCCGGGGAAATCCGTCCGGTCACCATCGGGCGGGCGCTGGTGCGCTTCATCACCGAGTCGATGTCCCGGTCGTACACGCTGTTCATCGCGTTGGCGCCCCCGGCGGCCAGGGCACCGCCGAGCAGTGTGGCCAGAAGCGTCCCCACCGGTGGCAGACCCCTGGCGGCGAGCACCATCGCGGGGACGGTCGTGACGAGCAGGAGTTCGATGATCCGCGGCTTGGTCAGAGCCAGGTAGGCACGCCACGTGCTGCTGCGAGTCCCTTCCGGGGTCTCGACATGAGCGCTGGCCACCTCAGCAGAGTACCGCGCCCGGCGGCCCGGCCCGATACCCCAGACCCTCAACAGCGTCCGACAGCGGACCAGGACCGTGTCGGGCACAGTAGGGGGGTGTCCGAGCCGTTGCACCTCACCCCGACCCATCGCCTGATCCGCCGCGCGTTCGCCATGCCCCCATCGCTCATCGAGCGCCTAGTGGGCCCTCCCGCTCAGATCGAGGGCCGCACGGTCGCCCCTGCCGTGAACCTGGTGCTGGGGATGGCGCGGCGCGGCCTGGCGACGACCGGCAACGGAGACGACGTGGCGCAGCGACGCCGCGACATCCGTCGCTCCACGTCATTGATGCTTCCGCGACTGCACGGCGTGCGCGTCCTCGACCGCCGCGTTCCAGGGCCGGCGGGCCCGATCCCCGTGCGCGTGTACCGCAGCCACCGCACCATCGGACCGGCGCCGGTCATCGTGTACTACCACGGCGGCGGCTGGGCGGTCGGAGACCTCGACACTCACGACGGATCCTGCCGGATGCTCGCACGGCATTCGGGCTGCGTGGTGGTCTCTGTGGCGTATCGCCTCGCCCCCGAACACCCGTTCCCGGCGCCACTGGACGACGCCGTCGCCGCCTTCGGCTACGTGCACTCGCACCCGCAGGAGTTCGCCGCGATCCCCGGGGCGGTCGCGGTGATGGGCGACAGCGCCGGCGGCAATCTGGCGGCAGCGGTGTGTGTGGTGACCCGCGAGACCGGGCCCACGCCGATCGCGCAGTCACTGGTGTACCCGGCTACCGACCTGCGCATGGGGATGCCCTCGATCGAGACGTTCGCGGAGGGTTTCCTGCTGGGTAAGGCGGACATGCTGTGGTACCGCGAGCAGTACCTCAGCGAGCCCTCGCAGGTGCTCGACCCACGGGTCTCGCCGCTGCTGGCCGACAGCCCCGGCGACCTACCGCCCGCACGGATCTGGACGGCCGGCTTCGATCCGCTGCGCGACGAAGGCATGGCCTACGCCCAGCGGCTGACCGAAGCGGGCGTCGACTGTGCGGCGGTGTGCATGGACGACCAGATCCACGGCTTCTTCGGTATGGGTCTGATCCCAGGGGGCATGGGGATGATCGAAGACGTCTGCCGCACGACCGGCGAAATCGTGCACGCGTCCGTGCAGTGACTCGGCCCCGGCTCAGCCGGTACGCTCAGGCCCGGGCATAGCGAAAGGACACGCAGGTGACTGTCGAATGGACCGATCTGGACGGCCAGGCCGTCGACACCGCACGGGCACTGGCCATGGATGCGGTGCAGAAGGTCGGCAACGGGCACCCGGGAACGGCGATGAGCCTGGCCCCGGCGGCCTATCTGCTGTTCCAGCGCTACCTGCGTCATGACCCCGCCGACCCGTCCTGGATCGGCCGCGACCGCTTCGTGCTGTCCAACGGGCACACGTCACTGACCCAGTACATCCAGTTGTTCTTCAGCGGGTACGGCCTGGAACTGTCCGACCTGGAGGCCTTCCGCACCTGGGGCAGCAAGACCCCGGGGCACCCCGAGTACGGCCACACCGTCGGTATCGAGACCACCACTGGACCCCTGGGCCAGGGCTACGCGACCGCGGTGGGAATGGCCATGGACGCCCGCTATGTCCGCGGGCTCTTCGACCCGGTCGCGGAGGTGGGCCGAAGCCCCTTCGATCACCGCGTGTGGGTCTTCGCCGGTGACGGCTGCATGCAGGAGGGCGTCACGTCCGAAGCCGCCAGCCTCGCCGGACATCAGGAACTGGGCAACCTGATCGTGATCTACGACGACAACCACATCTCGATCGAGGGCAACACCGAGGTCTCCTTCAGCGAGGACGTCCTTGCCCGCCACGCGGCCTACGGCTGGCACACCCAGCACGTCGACCTGGGAGTGGACGGCGACGTGGACATCCAGGGGCTGGCACAGGCTATCGAGAGCGCGATGGCCGAGCACGGTCGGCCATCGATCATCTCGCTGCGCACGATCATCGCCTGGCCCGCCCCCGACCTGCAGAACACCGGCAAGTCGCATGGGTCGGCTCTCGGCACCGAGGAGGTGGCGAAGACCAAGACCATCATGGGAATGGACCCCGCGAAGGACTTCTTCGTCGCCCCCGAGGTCCTCGACCACATCCGGCAGGTCACTGTCCGCGGGGCGCAGGCCCACGAGCAGTGGAACGCCACGTTCGACCGGTGGCGGGCTGCGCACTCCGACAAGGTGCCGCTGCTGGAACGGTTGCTGGCCAAGGGCCTCCCCGACGCCCTTGCGGGCGCCCTGCCTGTGTTCGACCCGGCGAAGGCCGTGGCTACCCGCAAGGCGTCCGGCGAGGTGATCAACGCCATCGCCGCGGTCATGCCGGAGTTCTGGGGCGGGTCGGCCGACCTCGCGGAGAGCAACCTGACGACCATCGAGGGCGGTGGCTCGTTCCTGCCGGCGGACTCCAGGGCCCCGGGGGCATCCCCGTACGGGCGCATCCTCCATTTCGGCATCCGCGAGCACGCCATGGGATCGATCCTCAACGGCATCGCCGTCGGCGGGCTGACCCGCCCGTTCGGGGGCACCTTCCTCGTCTTCTCCGACTACATGCGCGGGGCCGTGCGACTGGCCGCCCTGATGCAGGCACCGGTGACCTACGTCTGGACCCATGATTCGATCGGACTCGGCGAGGACGGCCCGACGCATCAGCCCGTGGAGCACCTCGCGGCCCTGCGGGCCATGCCCGGCCTGGACGTGGTGCGCCCTGCCGATGCCAACGAGACGGCCGCGGCGTGGCTGCAGGTGCTGAAGAACCGCCGGCCCGCAGCACTGGCCCTCACCCGGCAGAACGTGCCCACCTTGGATCCCCAGCAGGTGTCCGGTGTGGCTCGCGGCGGGTATGTGCTGGCCGAAGCGGACGGCGGGGATCCGCAAGTGATCCTCATGGGCACCGGCTCCGAGGTGCAACTGGCCCAAGCCGCACGTGACACCTTGCAGGCCGAGGGTATCCCCACCCGCGTGGTCTCCATGCCGTGCACCGAGTGGTTCGACGAGCAGTCCGCCGAGTACCGCGAATCGGTCCTCCCCCGTTCGGTGACCGCACGGGTCTCCGTTGAGGCCGGCCGGGCCATGCCCTGGTACCAGTACGTAGGAACCGCTGGTCGCTGCGTGAGCCTGGAGCATTTCGGTGCCTCCGCGGACTACCAGACGCTGTACGAGCAGTTCGGGATCACCGCCGACGCAGTGGTGTCCGCTGCCAAGGAGAGCCTGGCTGATGCCTGACGCGGCGCCCGCAACCGCCGACCCCGCCGTTTCGACCCGCCTGATGCTGGCCACCTACGTGGCCGGTGGCGCCGGCATCGCGGTCGGGCTGTACACGCTGCAGTCGCAACCACCTTCCCTGTCGCTGGCATGCCTGCTGGCAGTCGGGGTCACTGGCCTGTTGTCGTTCCTGCGCCATGCGGTGTTCCACCGCAGCGACGCGGCTCGCATGGGGTGGGACTACGGCCAGCGCAACAACTTCCAGATCGAAGTCGGGCTGGCCAACCTCTCCTGGGGACTGGTCGGCATTCTGGCCGTCGTCCTCGGCTGGGGCCTGGCTGCCGAGGCCGTGACGTTCCTGGTGTTCGGGGTCTACCTCATGGCGGTGGTGGTGCTCAATCTCACCTCCGGGTCCTCCGACGGGCGTCGCCCCGTCGGCCCTCTGATCGGACTCGGCAGCTTCGGCATGATGCTGCTCGTCGTGGGCACATGGGGGGTGACGGTTGCCCTGAGGCTCCGGGATCTTCACTGGGCGAACCCGGCCCCGCGATGGGTACCGTCAGCACCTGAGGAGGAGCACATGACCGATCGTCTGCAAGCCCTGTCCGATCTCGGTGTGTCGATCTGGCTCGACGACCTCGACCGCAGCCGCCTGACCTCGGGTGGTCTGGCCCGCCTGATCGCCGAGGACCACGTCGTCGGGGTCACCACGAACCCCTCGATCTTCGGCAAGGCGATCTCGACCGGGGCCGCGGCGTATGCGACCCAGGTGGCCAGTCTCGCCGTCGGCCAGGCCGACAGCGAGTACGCCGTGCGTGAGATGACGACCCAGGACGTCCGTGACGCCTGCGACGTCCTTGCCGATGTCGCGGCGGCGACCGGAGGTGTCGACGGCCGGGTGTCCATCGAGGTGGACCCGCGCCTGGCCCGCGACGCGAACGCCACCATCGAACAGGCGCGAGCACTGTGGCAGGAGGTCGACCGGCCCAACCTGCTGATCAAGATCCCGGCGACGGTGGAAGGCCTGCCCGCGGTGACCCAGGCGCTGTCCGAGGGCATCAGTGTCAACGTCACCCTCATCTTCAGCGTCGACCGGTACCGGCAGGTCCTCGACGCCTGGGCCTCCGGTTTGGAACGGCGGATGGCGGCCGGCGGATCCGTGGCCGACGTGCACTCCGTGGCGTCGTTCTTCGTCAGCCGGGTCGACACCGCCGTCGACGCCCTGCTCGAAAAGGGCGATCCTGACACCCCCTCGCGCCTGCGGGGGCTGGCCGGGCTGGCCAACGCCCGCTTGGCCTGGCATGCCTATCAGGAGTTCCGGCAGACCCCGCGGTGGGCTGCCATCGAGGCGGCCGGTGGCCACCCGCAGCGACCCTTGTGGGCGTCCACCGGGGTCAAGGATCCGGCCTACCCCGACGACATGTACGTTGTCGGCCTGGCCGGGCCGGGATGCGTGAACACCATGCCCGAACCCACCCTGCGGGCCGTGGCCGACCACGGCGACCTGCGCGGCGACACCCTCGACGGCACCGCGGCCCACAGCCAGCAGGTGTTCGACGACCTCGCCGATGCGGGCATCGACATGGCGGGAGTGTTCGAGCAGCTGGAGGTCGAAGGCGTGGACAAGTTCGCAGCGGCGTGGGAGGAACTCCTCGCCACAGTGGCCGACGCGCTGAACGCTGAGAGGGGTTAGGGGTGCGCCAGGCGGAGTTCAGCAGCCTCAACCCCCTGCGCAGCCCCGTCGACCGACGGCTGCCGCGCGTGGCCGGACCCTGTGCCCTGGTCATCTTCGGCGTCACCGGCGACCTGTCGCGCAAGAAGCTGATGCCCGCGGTGTACGACTTGGCCAACCGGGGCATGCTGCCCCCCTCGTTCGCCCTCGTGGGATTCGCCCGCCGGGAGTTCAGCGACGAGGACTTCGCCCAGGAGGTCCACGACTCGGTGCGGCAGCATGCGCGCACCGAGTTCCGCGACGACGTGTGGCACCAGTTGTCGCAGGGCTTCCGCTTCGTGGCGGGTGACTTCACCGACGACTTGGCCTTCGATGCCCTCGCTGCGACGGTCACCGAGTTGTCCCACGCACAGGGCACGGGCGGCAACACCGCGTTCTACTTGTCCATCCCGCCCGGGCTCTTCCCGCTGGTCGTGCAGCAGTTGAAGCGGTCCGGGCTGGCGTCGCAGGATCGGGGTGGGTGGCGCCGGGTGGTCGTGGAGAAGCCGTTCGGACACGATCTGGCCAGCGCACAGGAACTGAATCGCGTCCTCGGTGAGGTGTTCCCCAGTGGCTCGATCTTCCGGATCGACCACTACCTGGGCAAGGAGACCGTTCAGAACCTGCTCGCGCTGCGCTTCGCCAACACCTTGTTCGAGCCGATCTGGAACACCAACTACATCGACCACGTCCAGATCACCATGGCTGAGGACATCGGGATCGGCAGCCGCGCCGGGTACTACGACGGCATCGGCGCCGCCCGCGACGTCATCCAGAACCACCTGCTGCAACTCATGGCCCTGACCGCCATGGAGGAGCCGGTCTCGTTCTCCGCCGAACACGTCCGGATCGAGAAGGAGAAGGTACTCGCCTCGGTGGTCCTCCCCGACAACCTCGACGCCCACACCGCCCGCGGTCAGTACGGCCCCGGATGGCAGGGCGGCGAGGAGGTCGTCGGATACATGCAGGAGGCCAACATCCCCCCGACGTCCACGACCGAGACCTATGCCGCGATCACCGTGCACGTGGACACCCGCCGGTGGGCCGGTGTTCCGTTCTACCTGCGGACCGGCAAGCGCCTCGGCCGGCGGGTCTCCGAGATCGCCGTGGTCTTCAAGCGCGCCCCGCACCTGCCGTTCGCAACGACCGACACCGAGGAGCTCGGGTCGAACACCCTGGTCATCCGCGTGCAGCCCGACGAGGGGATCACGATGAAGTTCGGGTCGAAGGTCCCCGGCACCCAGATGGAGGTGCGCGACGTCACCATGGACTTCATGTACGGCGACTCGTTCACCGAGTCCAGCCCGGAGGCCTACGAACGGCTCATCCTCGACGTGCTGCTGGGCGATCCGCCCCTGTTCCCCCGCCACCAGGAAGTGGAGATGTCGTGGCGCATCCTCGACCCGATCCTCGCCAATTGGGCCAAGAGCGGCAGGCCCGACACCTACGATCCCGGGACCTGGGGTCCGGCAAGTTCTGACGAGATGCTGTCCCGCAACGGCCGGGTCTGGCGGCGGCCATGACCATCCGCCTGGAGAAGACGACGGCCGGCGACATCGTGCGCACCATCAACGAGGAGCGCCACCGGATCGGCGCCACCGCAACCGGCATGGTACTGACGCTGATCATCGTCACCGACGAGGAGAACCAGTCCGACGCAACCCGCGCGGCGTCCTACTCGGCGATGGAACACCCCTGCCGCATCATCACGCTCATCCCCCGACCGGGCCGCGTGGAGCCCCAACTGGATGCCAACATCGACGTCGGAGATGCCTTCGGGCCGGGCGAGACCGTGCGCCTGCGTCTGCGCGGCGACCTGGCTGAGCACGGTGCGTCGGTGGCTCTGCCGCTGCTGCTTCCGGATACACCCGTGGTCGTGTGGTGGCCCACCACCTCCCCCGACGTGCCGTCGCAGGATCCTATCGGGTCGATGGCGCGCCGCCGCATCACCGACGCCGCGGCCAGTCACCACCCGATGCACGAATTGCTGGAGCGCCAGCGAGGCTACGCGGCCGGCGACACCGATCTGGCGTGGACCCGGACTACCACCTGGCGATCCATGCTGGCCGCGGCTCTCGACCAGCCGTTCCAGACCATCACCCACGTCGACGTCAGTTGCGAGCGGTCGAACCCCTCGGGGGCTCTGCTGCAGGCCTGGCTGCACACATGCCTGGAGGTCCCGGTCGAGATGCACCGTAGCCAGGGACCAGGGATCACGGCAGTGGTCATCCACACACAGGGCGGCCCGATCGAACTCACCCGGCCCGACGGCCGCACCGGGCGGCTGTCCCGGCCCGGTGTGGCCAGCCACGACGTGCCCCTCCCCCGACGCGATCTGCGGGACCTGATCGGTGAGGAACTGCGCCGGCTCGACCCGGACGACACCTACGCCGAGGCGCTGGCCGCCGTGGCGCCGCCCGCACGCCGCCCCACCGCGAAGAAAGCCGCGGCGCAACCACCGGACCAGCAGACCGACACTGCGCCCGCGGCTGAGGCGTCTTCGTGAGTGCAGTGCAGATCGGCGTCCACCCCGACGCGGCCGCGGTCTCGCGCACGGTCGCCAACCGGATGGCCGGCACCATCGTCCGCACCTTGGCCGCGCACGACCTCGCGCACATCTGCATCACGGGTGGGCGGGGGGGCCACGGTGCCCTGAGCAGCCTCGCGGCGGACACCGGCATCGATTGGAGCCGTGTGCACATCTGGTGGTCCGATGAGCGGTTCCTGCCCCACGGCGACGACGAACGCAACGACACGATGGCCAGGGCGGCGCTGCTCGACCGGGTGGATGTTCCCAGCGCGAACGTGCACCCCATGCCCGCCAGCGACTCGGTCGCGGACGTGGCCGAGGGCGCCGCATCGTACGCCGCCGAATTGGCGGCGTTCAGTGATCCGTGTCCGGCGTTCTGCGTGTCCATCCTGGGGATGGGCGAGGACGGGCACGTGGCGTCGCTGTTCCCCGAGCACCCCGGTTTGCGAGAAACCCGTCCGGTCTTCGCAGTCCTGGACTCCCCGAAGCCGCCGCCCGTGCGGATCTCCATGTCCTTCGACGTCATCAACGCCGCCGACGAGGTCATCCTCATCGCATCCGGAGCCGGGAAGGCCGACGCCGTGGGCCTGTTCGTCAACGATCCTGGACCCCTGGCGGTGCCGGCCGCCGGTGTCCACGGCCGGTCCCTGACGTTCCTGGCACTCGATGAGACCGCCGCCGTGCACCTGCCGCCAGGGCTGCGGCGCTACCGCTGACCGGCTTCACAACGGCAGGCCGAGCTCCTTGAACGTGTCGCACTGGTTGATGTCACCGGTCTGGTAACCCCGGGTGTACCAGTACTGGCGCTGCTTGGCCGAGCCGTGCGTGAACCGCTCGGGGTTCACCTGTCCCCCGGCCTGCTTCATGATCCGGTCGTCGCCAACCGCGGCCGCGGCGGCGGACGCCTGCTGGAACTCCTCCGGCGTGATCTGCACATTGCCCATGTCGTTGGCCAGTCGGCCCCAGACCCCGGCCAGGCAGTCGGCCTGCAGTTCCATGCCCACGCTGTAGTTGTTGGCAGACCGTCGATCGGACTGCTGCACCCTACGCACCTGCCGCTCGATGCCCAGGACGTTCTGCAGGTGATGGCCGTACTCGTGGGCCATGATGTAGACCATGGCGTACTGGCCGTTGACCCCGAGGCCCTCGAGCTGGCGGGTGAACCCCAGGTCGAAGTAGATGCGCTGGTCCCCCGGGCAGTAGAACGGGCCGACGTTGGTGTCCGCCGGTCCACAGGCGGTCCTGGTGGCGCCGTCGAAGAACGCGAGACGGGGGTCGTCGGTTGCTGGCCCGCCTGGCTGAACGCCCTCCCAGACCTCGTTGGCCTCGTTGCAGGACTTCACCAGCAGGCAGTCAGTGTCCTCGAAGGAGCCGTCAGCGGCGTCCTGCGGACACCGTTCGGCCAGCGACCCGTTGACCCCCTGCGCGGAATCCGGGACCTGGAACAGCCCGGCGTCGGCGCCTGGGGGTGCGGACCCGTCGCTGCCCCCGAGACTGCACATGGCCAGCACCAGCAGGATCACGATGGTCAGGCCGGCACCGCCGCCGAGCATCTTGGACAAACCACCGGCCATTGCCACCTGGCCGGGCCCGATGCCGCCGGTGGGTGAGGCGCCGCGACCGTCACGCTGGTCGTCGGCGCCGGACAGGTCGACCTTGTCGTCGTCGAACTTCACACGCACCACCTCTCGCAGGATTCCCCAGGGTACTGCGGCGGGGCTGCGGGCTCCACGCGTGCGGACTACACCTCGGGCAGGTTCTTCATCGCCTCATCGAGGAGGGCGTCGGCCTCGCCCCCGGTGCGGCGTTCCTTGACGTAGGCCAGGTGCGTCTTGTACGGCTCGGTCCTCGGCGGGGCGGGCGGGTTGTCCTGGTCGGTGCCGGCAGGCAGTCCGCACCGTGGGCAGTCCCACTCAGCGGGTGCCGCGGCATCCTGAGCGAAACTGGGGGTGCTCTCATGCCCGTTCGCGCAGTAGAAAGAGATCGTCTTGCGCGGCGCCGCCTCCCCGCGTTCGGCCTCACCCATCGGGCCGGCCCCCACACGGCTGCCACGAATCGCACTCCCACCGGCCACGCTGCGGTTCCTTCCGTTCAGGACTTGGTGATCAGCCCGAGCGCGATGATCGTCGCCGCCCAGATCAGCCCGACACCCACCGTCACCCGGTCGAGGTTCCGTTCGGCGACACTCGATCCGCCCAGCGACGTGCTGACGCCACCACCGAACAGATCGGACAGTCCGCCGCCCTTCCCCTTGTGAAGCAGGACCAGCGCGATCAACAAGACGCTGGTGACCAGCAGCAGTACCTCCAGTGCCAGAATCACCTGTCGTCCCTTTCGTGCGATGCCGCAGACACCAATGTAACCTCAGGCTCCGGTCTGCGGGTGGAGGCGGTACCGCACAATGGTGGCGAACTCGTCGGCGTCCAGGCTCGCCCCACCGATGAGCGCCCCGTCGACGTCGGGCTTGACCATGATGCCTGCGATGTTCGTGGACTTCACCGATCCGCCGTACAGGATGCGGACCTGCTCGGCCACGCCGGGTCCGTACTGCTCACCGAGCCACGCCCGGATCACCTGGCAGACCTCCTGCGCGTCCTCCGGCGACGCCACCTCTCCGGTGCCGATCGCCCAGACCGGTTCGTAGGCGATGACCGTCCCCACCATCTGGTCCTCGGACAGGCCTGCGAGGCTGCCCACCAACTGGGACGTCACATGTTCGACATGCTCCCCGGCCTGCCGCACCTCGAGGTGCTCGCCGACGCACACGATCGGCACCAGGCCGTTGGCCAGCGCGGCTTTCGCCTTGGCGTTGACGACCTCGTCGGTCTCGTGATGGTAGGTGCGGCGCTCACTGTGCCCCACCGTCGCGTAGGTGCATCCCAGTTTGGCCAGCATGTGGCCGGCCACCTCACCCGTGTAGGCCCCGGCCGCGTGCTGGGACACGTCCTGCCCGCCGTACTGGATGTGCAGCTTGTCCCCCTCGACGAGGGTCTGCACGCTGCGGATGTCGGGGAACGGCGGTAGCACCGCCACATCGACCGCGGCGTAGTCGTCGTCCTTGAGCAGGAAGGCGATCTTCTGCACAAGGGCGATCGCCTCGAGGTGGTTCAGGTGCATCTTCCAGTTGCCCGCCATCAGCGGTTTGCGGCTCATGAGTCCTCCAGGACAGCGATACCGGGCAGTGTCTTGCCCTCTAGCAGTTCGAGACTGGCGCCACCGCCGGTCGAGATGTGGTCGATCGCGTCGGCGTCGATGCCGAGCAGCCGCACGGCAGCTGCCGAGTCGCCCCCGCCGACCACGGTGAAGCCTTGCGTCTGGGCCAGCGCTTGCGCCACGGTCCGGGTGCCGTGCGCGAACGGCGCCATCTCGAAGACCCCCATGGGACCGTTCCACACCGACCTGGCGAGTCCAGCACGGCCTGCGCGTACGCGGTTGCCGTCTCCGGACCGATGTCCAGGCCCTTCCAGCCGTCCGGGATCCCGTCGGTCACCCGCACCACCTCCGTGTGCGCATCAGCCGCAATGTCCTCGGCGATCACGACATCCGTCGGCAGCATCACAGTCACGCCACGCTCGCCAGCATCCTGGAGGATCTGCAAGCAGGCGTCGACCCAGTCGGCCTCGAACAACGAGTCACCGATGGCGTGCCCCTGGGCGGC
>JADJCR010000011.1 GCA_016703125.1 Micrococcales bacterium
TCCGAACGCCTCGGTCCGTACGAGTCCGAGGACCAGGCCTCGCACGCGTTCGAGATCGCCCGCAAGCGCAACGAGGACTACGACGCGGCCGAGAAGGACTGGGGCCGGCACCCGGACACCGGGCTCGGTAAGGACGCCGACTGATCCGAGGGTTCCCCGGATCCGCAGCGGGGCCCGCCACCGGCCTTTGACACACTGGCGGCCATGACGACGATCGCGGTGCTCGGTGGCACCGGACCTCAGGGCAAAGGTTTGGCGGCACGCTGGGCGAAATCCGGATTCGATGTGGTGCTCGGCTCCCGGGACCCACAACGGGCACAGGCCGTGGCCGCGGAGATCGGAGTGCGGGGCGCGGGGAACCGCGACGCCGCCGAACAGGGTGACGTCGTGGTGGTGGCGGTCCCGTACGAGGGACACGCGGCCATCGTCGAAGAGGTGGCCGACGCCGTTGCCGGCAAGGTGCTCGTCGACTGCGTCAACCCGCTGGGGTTCGACAAGCAAGGGGCCTTCGGGCTGCCCGTGCCGGAAGGCTCGGCAGCCCAGCAGGCGGCCGTTGTGGCACCGCAGGCGCGGGTGGTTGCGGCGTTCCATCACGTGAGTGCTGTCCTGCTCGCCGATCTCGACCACGAGTTGGACATCGACGTCATGGTCCTGGGCGACGACCGCGAGGCAGTCGACGAGGTCATCGCGCTGGCCGACAGCATCCCGGGGATGCGTGGGGTGTTCGCCGGCCGGTTGCGCAACGCGGCTCAGGTGGAAGCGCTGACCGCGAACCTCATCTCGATCAACCGGCGGTACAAGGTGCACGCGGGTGTGCGGATCACCGATCTGCCCTGAGGATTTGGGTCGCCCCCGCCGCCGGTACACGGGCGTTGGATGAGCTCCCTACCTGTCAGTCTGACTGTGAGTCGGTCGTCACCTGATTGGAGATGATCGAGGATGTCAGTTCATGGTTTGACTGTTGAGCAGCGCCGGGAGCATGTGTTTGCGTATTTGGAGACTCCGTATGGGGTCAAGGGCCGGTATCTGGCTGAGCATGGGATCAGTGCGTATCAGATCCGGCAGTGGCGTTCCCAGATGTACTCCGGGACGCTGGAGACGGGGTTGGTGCCTCGGGGAGTGTGGATGAACGATTCGAATGTCAACCGCGAGGTGGTGCGGTTACGCGAGGAACTCGAGGCGCTGCGCGCGCGCATGGCGGCCCGCGAGGCCGAGCATGAGGAGGCGCTGACCGCGAAACAAGCGCAGATCGACGCGGCGGGGCGGGTGGCTGAGGCGTTGGGAAAAGCTATCGCGCTCTTGCACGCCGGGAACGAGAGCGCGGACAGTACCACCGGAGATTGACCGAGCAGCAGGCCGCGGATCTGGCCGGGTTCTACGACGCGGAGGCTGAGCTGGTCGCGGCCATCCGTGCGGCGGGCTGGTCGCAGACCAGGGCGTTGAAGCTGATCGGGTTAGCGGCCTCGACGTGGCATTACCGCCACCGGCCACGACCGGTGTCGCGGTGTGTGGTGGCCCATACCGAGCGGCGCTGCGACACCTGGCTGACCGAGGCCGAGACCGCGGCGATCATCGGCAAGTTGAACGCTGCCTTCGAGGCCAAGAAGTCGGTGTACCAGGCCTACTACGAGGCGCTGGACGCCGGACAGCCGGTGGCCTCACTGAAGTCGTGGTACCGGATCGCCAACACCTACCTGCCCGCGTGCCGGCCGCTGCGACGTACCCGTAAGCGCCGGTGCACCGCGATGCCGCAGTGGGAGGCCTTCACCCCGATGCAGGTGTGGTCGTGGGACATCACCATGCTTCCCGGGCCCTACCGGGGGATCAACTACTGCCTGTACGCGGTGATCGATGTGTTCTCCCGCAAGATCGTGGCCTGGCGGGTCGAGCAGGCCGAGGTCGATGACCTGGCCGCGGACATGTTCGGCGAGGCGTTGCAGGAAGGGCCACGGCCCTTCCTGCTGCACTCCGACAGAGGTGCATCGATGACCTCGAAAGCCGTGGCCAAGACGATGGGCGAACTCGGTGTTGCCCTGAGCCGTAACCGGCCGCGGGTCTCCAACGACAACCCGTTCTCCGAGGCCTGGTTCAAGACCGCGAAATACCGGGCCGGATACCCGCGGCACTTCCACGACATCGACCACGCCCGGGCCTGGGCCGCAGAACTGATCGACTGGTACAACAACCAGCACCGGCATTCATCCCTGGCCGGGCACACCCCAGCCAGCGTCCACGACGGAAGCTGGACCCTGATCCATCACCAGCGCCAAGCTGTCCTCGACCAGCTCTACCTGGCCAACCCCAGCCGCTACCGCACGCCCCCACAAGCCCTGACCCCCATGGCCCGCGTGGCCCTGAACCAGCAACAACCCGCAGTGGGGTGTACCAAGGATTCCGGACAGGGTCCCCACTTAGGAGAGGATGCCTAGCATGTCCGGAAATCGTCGTAAGTTCAGTGCGCAGTTCAAGGCCGAGGCGGTGCAGTTGGTGCTGCAGTCCGGTGACCCGATCAAAAAAAGCAGCGGCCTTCTTCGCCCAGACGCACCAGTAGCAGACCGCTGCCTGGTGATCGAAGCGGAGAAGGCGACCTATCCGATCACGATGATGTGCCAGCTGCTGGACGTGCCCCGCTCCAGCTACTACGACTGGGCCGGCCGGGCCGACACCGTGACCGCCACCGCGGCCCGGCACGCGGCGCTGACCGAGGCGGTGAGGTCAGTGTTCGACGAGTACCGGCAGACCTACGGCTGCCGGCGGATCGCACACGTGCTGAACACCGAACACGGCCTGCCGGTCAGTGTCGGCACGGTCGCGGACATCATGCGCGACCAGCGCCTGGTCGCCGTGCAGCCGCGGGCCTACAAGACCACCACCGTGGCCGACACCGACGCCGAATACCCCACGGATGCGATCGGCCGGGACTTCACCGCCGAGGCCCCCGGGGCCCGGCTGGTCGGCGACATCACCTACCTGCGCACCGGGCAGGGCTGGCTGTACCTGGCCACCGTGATCGACCTGTGCACCCGGATGGTGGTGGGCTGGGCGATCGCCGACCACATGCGCACCAATCTGGTCTGCCAGGCCCTGCGCATGGCCCACAACGACGGCTACCTGGTCCCCCGGGGCGGTGTTCCACTCCGACCGGGACCCAGTACACCTCCGACGAATTCGCCCGCTGCTGCACCACCCTCGGCGTCGCGCAGCATGGGACGCACCGGTCAATGCTAGGACAACGCCGCCGCCGAATCTGGTTCGCCACGTTGAAGAACGAGATGTACCACCGGTACTGGTTCCCCACCCACGCCCGTGCCCGGCATGCCGTGGCCGAGTACATCGAGGTGTTCTACAACCGCAAACGACACCACTCCACCCTGGCCTACCGCACCCCGTGGCAAGCCTGGAACAACCACCGCGCTGCCCGGCCGGCAGCATGATCAAGAACTACAAGCCGTGTCCGAGATTCTTGACACACCCCACAGACCGACTCCAACCAGGTTGACAGGTTCCGGCTCGTGCAGTTGGTTGACGCTCGTCGCGCGCTGAACCTCAACCAACTGCCCGAACGTCAACCAACTGCCCGAACGTCAACCAACTGCGTGCAGCGCCAGTGTTCATCTCGATCAACCGGCGGTACAAGGTGCACGCGGGTGTGCGGATCACCGATCTGCCGCGCTGCACGGGCGTTGGATGGGGCTCGTGCAGTTGGTTGACGCTCGTCGCGCGCTGAACCTCAACCAACTGCCCGAGCCCCAACCAACCCGACAGGGTGTCAGTGGTACTCGTGCTCCGGCGCCGGATACGTCCCGGCCACGACCTCGCCCGCCCACGTCTGCACGGCGCCGGTCAGCACTGACCGCAGATCCGCGTACTGCTTGACGAACTTCGGTGGCCTGCCCGGGTGAGCCCGGCCATGTCCTGCCACACCAGTACCTGGGCATCGGTGTGCGGGCCCGCGCCGATGCCGATGGTGGGGATGGAGACCGCCCGGGTCGCTGCCTCGGCCAGGTCAGCCGGCACGACCTCCAGAACCGCGGCGAAGGCGCCGGCCTGCTCCATGTGTTTGGCGTCGAGGATCAGCCGCTGCCCTGCCTCACCGCGCCCCTGTACCTTGTAGCCGCCGAGCTGGTGCACCGACTGCGGCGTGAGCCCGAGGTGTGCCATGACCGGGATGCCGGCGCTGGTGAGGAACTCCACGTGGGGGAGGACGCGTTCGCCACCCTCGAGTTTGACGGCGTGGGCGCCGGTCTCCTTCATGAAGCGGGTGGCCGTGGCCAGCGCCTGCTGCGGGGACTCCTGATAGGAGCCGAACGGCAGGTCCGCCACCACCATCGCGCGCTTCGAACCGCGCACGACCGCCGCCACCAGGGGAATGAGGTCGTCGACCGTGACCGGGATGGTCGAGTCATGGCCGTAGACGACCATCGCCGCGGAGTCGCCGACCAGCATCACAGGGATCCCGGCAGCGTCGAACAGACCTGCGGTGAGGGCGTCGTAGGCGGTGATCATCGGCCACTTCTCCCCGCGCTCCTTGGCGGCGGCGAGGTCCTTGGTCGTCACGCGACGACCAGTGGCGGGGCCGTAGAGGGATTCGGACATGAGGGTTACCTCCAGCCTCGAGGCTCACGGTGAGTCCCCGGACGCCTTCATGGTGCCACATCAGGCCGAGGTAGGTGAAGAGGCAACGGGTTGTGATTTTCGGAGGAATCCGTAGGATACGGAACTGTTCCGTTTCGAAAGGCGCCCCCATGGACAAGCCCACTGGGCATCCCCGTCGTTGGCAGATCCTCGCGGTCCTGGTCACGAGCCTGCTGGTGGTGGTCCTCGACAACACCGTGCTGAATGTGGCCATCAAGACCATCCAGGAGGATCTCGGCGCAACCCAGAACGAGATCGTCTGGGCCATCAACTCGTACACCTTGGTCTTCGCGGCCCTGCTGTTCACCTGGGGCGTACTCGGTGATCGCTACGGCCGCAAGAGAATCCTGGTCATCGGCCTGCTGCTGTTCGGTCTGGCGTCCGCGCTGAGCGCATTCGCCTCGGACCCCACGCAGTTGATCGTCGCCCGCGGGTTGATGGGTATCGGCGGCGCATCGGTACTGCCGGTGACACTTGCGATCATCACCGTGGTCTTTCCGCCGCACGAGCGCGGCCGGGCCATCGGTCTGTGGGCTGCGTCTGTGGGGGGTGCGGTGGCGATCGGGCCGCTGCTGGGAGGGTTCCTGCTCGAGCACTACTGGTGGGGCTCGGTGTTCCTCATCAACGTCCCGATCGTGATCATCGGCGTCATCGGAATCCTCGCGCTGGTGCCCGAGTCGAAGGACCCCAACCCGGGTCGCCTTGACCCGGTGGGCCTGGTCCTGAGCGTCACCGGCCTGCTGCTGCTCGTGTACGGGATCCAGCACGGCGGTGACACCCAGGAGTGGTTCAGCTGGGACGTCGGCGGGTGCATCGTCGCCGGGGTGGCGATCCTGGTCACATTCATCGTGCTGGAGGCGCGCAGCGACCATCCCTCGCTGGACATGTCGTTGTTCGGTATCCGCTCCTTCTCTGCCTCGCTCACCACGGTCTCCCTGACGTTCGCGGCGATGACCGGATCGCTGCTGTTCCTGGCGTTCTACATGCAGTTGGTACGCGGGTACAGCCCGCTGCAGGACGGTGCGTTCACCCTGCCCGTGGCTGTGGGCCAACTGCTGGCCGCCCCCCGCAGCGCCAAGATGGTGGAACGATTCGGTGCCCGCCGGGTCATCACGTTCGGGCTGACGCTGGCGGGGCTGGTGTTCGCCTCGTTCGTCCTGCTACAACCGCAGACCCCCGCGTGGGTGCTGCTGGTCACGTGGTTCTTCCTCGGTTTCGGGCTCGGCAACGTGATCGCTCCGTCCACGACCCGGATGACCCTTGCGACCCCGCCGGAGAAGGCAGGGGCCGGATCTGCCGTGCAGAACACAGTGCGGCAGGTCTCTGCGGCCATCGGAGTGGCCGTGCTGTCGTCGCTGGTCGCCGTCGTGTACAGCAACGCGATGACCAGCACCGCCGGGATCTCAGACCTGCCCGCGCAACTGCAGACGCCGGTCACCGATTCCATCGGCGGTGCCTACGAGGCCACCAGCCGGGCGGTCGGCGCCGGTGTGCTGCAACCCGAGCAGGCCGCGGCCATCCAGTCCGCCGCCGTGGACAGTTTCATGCAGGCCTTCCACCTGGCCGCGCTGGGCTCGGCGCTACTCATCGTCATCGCGTTGATCGTGCTGCTGCTGCGACTGCCCGCACAGCCGGAGCATGCCGCCTGGGGCGGGCACGCCGGCCACGTCGACGTGGACCAGGAGTTGTCCCCGGACCAGTTCGAGGGGGAGTCCGAGGATGGCGAGCACGAGCAGGCACCGACCGGGGAGCAGCGGTGACGCCGGCGCAGGTCGGACGGCCGCGGGATCCCCGTGTCGACGAGGCGCTGACCACGCACCTGGTGGACCTGCTCGCCGAGCGCGGCCCCGACGGGTTCTCCGTCGACGAGCTCGCGGAGCGTTCTGGAGTCGGCAAAGCCGCGATCTACCGCCGGTACCGTTCCCGCGCCGAGTTGGTCGCAGCGGGTTTCGAGGCCGTCAACGAGAGCATGCCCGACGTGTCCGGCCTGCCGGTGCGCGAGGCTCTCGTCCGGCTGCTCGACTGGGTCTCCGGTGCGCATGCGGCGGGTCTGACACCCACCTGGCTGGTGGCGATGCAGCAGATGCCCACTCTGCGTGAGAAGTACATGACCCAGGTCGTCGAGCCGCGGCGCGACGCCTTGCGCGCGGTTGTGGCACGGGGTCAGCAGGAGGGTCACCTGCGCAGGGACGTGGCGACCGACGTCATCGTGACCGCCCTGAGTGCCCCGGCAGTCCTGGTCGGCATGCACCGGGCGCGCGGGTATGGACCCGGGGAGGTCAGCATCGGTGATGTCGTCGACCTCATCCTGTCCGGGCTGCTCAGTCCAGAGGCTCGCGCCACCGGTTCGTGATGGGCAGGCGGCGGTCGCGGCCGAAGGCCCGGGAATTGATCTTCGGCCCCGGCGGGTACTGCCGGCGCTTCCACTCCGCTGCGTCGGTGAGGTGTACCACTCGCGACACCAGGGCCGGGTCGAAACCAGCCGCCACGAGTTCCGTCGCACCCATGTCCGACCCGACGTACGCCTCGAGCAGTGCGTCGAGCTCGTGGTAATCCGGCAAGGAGTCCGAGTCCAACTGGCCGGGGCGCAACTCCGCTGACGGGGGCTTCTCGATGCTGCGTTCCGGGATCGGACCCGGCCGGCCCTCCCGGACCGCCGACTCGTTGCGCCACCGTGCCATCTGCCACACCAGGGTCTTGGGTACGTCTTTGATGGGGGCGAAACCCCCGACTGCGTCGCCGTAGATCGTCGAATAGCCGACCGCCAGTTCGCTCTTGTTCCCCGTCGCGAGCACCAGCTGACCCTCGGAATTGCTGATCGCCATCAGGATGGCGCCGCGGACCCGCGCCTGGAGGTTCTCCGCCGCCAGGCCATCGAGGTGGAGGCTCTGCTGGTAGGCCGCCACCATGTCACTGATTGGAACGGTGCGCAGGTTCATGCCCGTGAGCGAAGCCGACTGGGCGGCATCGGCCAGGGAGTGTTCGGAGGAGTATTCGCTGGGCATCCGCACGCCGTACACGTTCTGGGCGCCGACCGCGTCGCACGCGATGGCGGCGACGAGCGCGCTGTCGATGCCACCGGACATGCCCAGCACCACCGACCGGAACCCGTTCTTGCGCACGTAGTCGCCCAGACCGGTCACCAGGGCGAGGTAGACCTCGCGGGCGTCGCTGAGGGGTTCGGCCACTGAGGGACCGGCGGTGTCGTCGTGTGCCCGCGAGGGCAGGCTGACGTCAGGGGGTGCCTCACCGTCGGGCAGATCCAGGTCCGTGACCAGGATGTGGTCGACGAACTGCGGAGCACGCGCGATCAACTCGCCCTGCGGTCCGACGACCAGCGAGTCGCCGTCGAATACCAGTTCGTCCTGGCCACCCCACATGTTCACGTAGGCCACGGTGCAGCCGAGATCCCGTGCCCGGCGTGCACAGAGGCCGAGTCGCACGTCGTCCTTGTTCCGCTCGTACGGGCTGCCGTTGAGGACCAGCAGCATCCCCGGCGGGTCGTCGGCCAGTTGGGTCAGCGGCCCGGCACTGACCCAGATGTCCTCGCAGACGGCCACCGCCACATCCGCGCCCCCGATGCGCAACCGCAACGGCTGCTGCCCGGGCCGGAAGTAACGCTGTTCGTCGAAGACGCCGTAGTTGGGCAGGTGGTGTTTGGCGTAGTCGGCGACCACCAGGCCGCCGTGGAGGACCGCCGCGGCGTTGTAACCGCGGTGATCCGTCGCGTCGGCCGGTGGCGGGGCCAGGTGGCCGACGACCACGGCGACGTCCCCGAGGCCGGCCGCCTCCAGATCGTTGGCCAGCGTCTGCACGGAGCGGTCGCAGGCACGCTGGAAACTCCGCCGCAAGGCGAGGTCCTCCACGGGGTAGCCGGTGAGCATCATCTCGGGGAAGGCGACCAGATCCGCCCCGGCGGCGGCCGCCTGTGCGGTCGACTCCACCACCAGCGCCCGGTTGCCGAGAAGATCCCCGACCGTGGGGTTGACCTGTGCCAGCGCGATCCGGATCCGAGCCATGCCCCCAGTCTGGCAAAGGACCCCGGTCGGAGGACTGGCCGCACGAGGATCACGGTCGTCGCCGAGGGCGACCCATACGGCAGGATGGGGCCATGGACAAGCAGACCGAGTACGTGCTGCGCACGATCGAGGAGCGCGACATCCGGTTCGTGCGCCTGTGGTTCACCGACGTGCTGGGCATCCTGAAGTCGGTGTCGATCGCTCCGGCGGAGTTGGAGGGGGCTTTCGCCGAGGGGCTGGGCTTCGATGGCTCGGCGATCGAGGGGTTCTCACGGGTCACCGAGTCCGACATGCTCGCCAAGCCGGACCCATCGAGTTTCCAGATCCTCCCCTGGCGCGGTGACGACATGCCGGTCGCGCGGCTGTTCTGCGACATCCTCCTGCCCGACGGGTCGCCGTCGTACGCGGATCCGCGGTGGGTGCTCAAGCGCCAACTCGCCAGGGCTGCTCAGCAGGGCTTCACGTTCTGGCACCCACCCGGAGATCGAGTTCTTCCTGTTCAACGAGCAGGCCGGGCCGACCGGCGAGCCCGTCCCGATGGACAACGTGGGTTACTTCGACCACAGCCCGCGCCCGGCCGGCCAGGACTTCCGGCGCACGACCATCTCCACGCTCGAGCACATGGGCATCTCCGTGGAGTTCTCCCACCACGAGGGCGGCCCGGGTCAGCAGGAGATCGACCTGCGGTACGCCGACGCCCTGACCACCGCGGACAACATCATGACGTTCCGCCTCGTGGTCAAGGAGGTGGCGCTCGAGCACGGTGTGGTTGCCTCCTTCATGCCCAAGCCGTACACCGATCACCCCGGCTCGGGCATGCACACCCACGTGAGCCTGTTCGAGGGCGACGCGAACGCCTTCTTCGAGCCGGGTGCCGACCTGCAGTTGTCGGTGATCGCGCGGCAGTTCATCGCCGGGCTGCTCACGCACGCCCCGGAGATCACCGCGGTGACCAACCAGTGGATCAACTCCTACAAGCGCCTGGCCGGTGGCATGGAGGCTCCCAGCTACATCTGCTGGGGGCACAACAACCGTTCGGCACTGATCCGGATCCCGATGTACAAGCCGGCCAAGGGGCAGTCGACCCGCATCGAGTTCCGCTCGCTGGACAGCGCTGCGAACCCCTACCTGGCCTACGCGGTGATCCTCGCAGCGGGACTGAAGGGCATCGAGGAGAAGTACGAACTGCCCGCGGCCACAGAGGACGACGTTTGGTCGCTCACCGACGGCGAGCGGCGGGCCCTGGGCCTGCAGCCGCTGCCGGGCAGCCTGGAGCAGGCCATCGTGGCCATGGAGGGGTCGGAACTGGTCGCCGAGACCCTCGGCGAGCACGTGTTCGACTTCTTCCTGCGCAACAAGAAGGCGGAGTGGGCCGAGTACAAGAAGCACGTGACCCAGTTCGAACTGGACCGGTACTTGTCGCTATGAGTCCCCGGCAGGCGAGTCTGCAGACCGATCTGGTCCGCACCGGCTTCGTCGATGCCAAGAACGCCGGCGCACGGATCCAGGACCTCGTGGACGGTGCCCTGGCCGGCCTGCTCGACCCCGGTGACTTCGGGGTGGCCGCCGACCCCGACCGGGCCCTGCAGATGCTCACGGACCTGACCAGCGACAATCCGGACGGTGTCCGCCACGTGCTCGGCGACCCGGGGCACAAGGCGAGGTTGCTGTCCCTGCTCGGGCTGTCGGAGAGCCTGGGGGATTTCCTGCGGCGCTACCCCGAGTACGTGGTGGCGGTGACCGATGACTCGACGCAGGGCGCCCGTGGCCGAATCCTCGCCGCGCTGGCTGCGGAGAACCCCATGCTCGGCCTGCGCGTGGCGTATCGCCGGGAGCTGGTGGGGGTCGCGGCGCGGGATCTGTGCGGTGAGGCCTCCCTGGAGACCACCATGACCCAACTGACGGACCTGGCCGATGCGGCTCTGCAGGGGTGCTACGAGTTGGCCGTCCGGGAGGTTGGGGAGGCCGCCGCGGCGGTCGACCTCGCGGTCATCGCGATGGGCAAGTGTGGCGCCCGCGAACTGAACTACATCTCGGACGTGGACGTGGTGTTCGTGGCCGAACCGCGCACACCGGAGGTTCCGGCCCAGGTCGCGCTGCGCGCCGGGCAGCAGATCGCCAGCAGGTTGATGCAGATCGCCAACGCCGCCACCTCGGAGGGCTCGATCTGGGAGGTGGACGCCGCGCTGCGCCCGGAGGGGAAGGCCGGGGCGCTGGTCCGCACCATCGACTCCTACGTCGCGTACTACCGCAAGTGGGCCAAGACCTGGGAGTTCCAGGCACTGCTGAAGGCGCGGCCGGCAGCAGGCAACCTCGACCTGGGCGCCCGCTACGTGGATTCCGTGGTCGACTTCGTATGGACCGCGGCCGACCGCGAGAATTTCGTCGATGACGTGCAGGCCATGCGCCGACGGGTCGAGGCGCACATCCCCGAGAAGCAGGCCGCCCGGGAGATCAAACTGGGCCGCGGTGGTCTGCGCGACGTGGAGTTCGCGGTGCAACTCCTGCAACTGGTGCACGGCCGCAGCGATGTCACGCTGCGGTCACCGGCCACGTTCAGCGCCTTGGAGAGTCTGGCCACGTGGGGGTACGTGGCCCGGGTGGACGCCGCCGGGATGGCGAACGCCTATCGCTTCCTGCGCATCCTCGAGCACCGTGTCCAGTTGCGCCAGATGCGGCGCACCCACCTGTTCCCCGATCGGGAGCCGGAGTTGCGCATCGTCGCGCGCTCAATGGGCATGCGCACCCACCCGGCCGCGGAGATCGAGGCCGCCTTCGCCAAACAGGTCCGGCAGGTCCGCAGGCTGCATGAGAAGTTGTTCTACCGGCCGCTGCTCAACGCCGTGGCCCGTCTGGATCCCGGAGAGGCGCGGTTGACGCCGGAAGCCGCTGAGGAGCGCCTGCGGGCGCTGGGTTACCAGGATCCGCGCGGTGCGCTTCGTCACCTTGAGTCGCTGACCAACGGCGTGAGCCGACGCGCCGCGATCCAGCGGACGTTGTTGCCGGTGATGCTCGGGTGGTTCGCGGACTGCCCCGACCCGGATGCCGGGCTGCTGGGGTTCCGGCGGGTCTCCGATGCGCTGGGGTCGACCCCCTGGTATCTGCGGCTGCTGCGCGATGAGTCGCACACTGCCGAGCGGATGGCACACGTCATGGCCTCGTCACGCTACGCCACCGACCTGCTATTGCGGGCTCCGGAGGCGGTCCAGATCCTCGCCGACGACGAGCAACTCGCGCCGCGGCCTGCCGCCGATGTCGCCGCGGAGGCACTCACCGCCGGGCTGCGGCAGGCCGATCCGGAGGCGGCGCGATCGTCGCGATCCGGGCCACCCGGCGGCGCGAGCTGTTCCGGATCGCGGCTGCCGACCTGCTCTCCCTGCTCGACGTCGAGCAGGTGGGCCTGGCCCTGAGTGCCATCGCGGACGCGACGATCCAGGCGGCCCTGGCGGTGGCCACGCAGAGTGTTCGAGTCGATGATGTGCCGGCCGAGGACCTCGTGGAGTTCGTCGTCATCGGGATGGGTCGCTACGGGGGGCAGGAACTTGGGTACGGCTCGGATGCCGACGTCATGTTCGTATACCGCCCGCGTGACGGCGTCGACGAGTCGGTAGCCGCTGCCGCCGGCACCGGGGTCGCCACCGAGTTGCAGCGCCTGCTGTCGCTGCCGTCGGCCGACCCGCCGATCGACCTCGACGCCGACCTGCGCCCAGAGGGCCGCAACGGCCCAGTGGCGCGCTCACTGGCCTCGTATGCTGCTTACTACAACCGCTGGTCCGCGGCGTGGGAGGCGCAGGCCCTGCTCCGGGCGCGGCCCGTCGCCGGCTCACCGCCGCTGCAGGACGACTTCGTGGCGCTGATCGATCCCGTGCGCTACCCGGCCGGCGGAGTGCCGCAGAAGGACCTCGTCGAGATGCGGCGGCTGAAGGCCCGGATGGAAGCCGAGCGTCTGCCCCGCGGAGCCGATCCTGCGCTGCACCTGAAACTCGGCAGGGGCGGGCTGTCCGACGTGGAGTGGGTGGCGCAACTGCAGCAACTGCAGCACGCACATGAGCACGAGGAGCTGCGGACCACTCGGACGTTGCCCGCGCTCGAGCAGGCCACTCTGCTCGGCTTCATCGATGATGCGGACCGGGACCGGTTGACCGCGGCGTGGCGCCTGGCATCCTCGATCCGGGACGCCATCATGCTCAGTTCCGGGCGGGCCGGTGACTCGGTGCCCTCGGACTACCGGACCCTGGCTCGGGTGGCTTACCTGCTGTCCTATCCACCGGACGACGGGGGGGCGATGCCGGAGGACTACCGACGACTGACCCGCCGGGCGCGTCAGGTGATGGAGCGGCTGTTCTACGACATCTGATGGTTCGCTGTCCCGCACTACAGTGATCAGCCATGCAGATGGGCGTGAACTTCCCGGCCGCAAGCAGCGGCACCCGCAGCACGACGGCGACCGGTCGCGCGGTCATCGCGGACTCCCTGCGGGAGGTGAGCCCTGCTGCCGCGCGCCGGGTCGAGGCCATCAAGGACTGGCGGGGCGGCTACCTGTCGGCGATCCGGGAACTGGTGGTGGCCGCGGCGGCGAACCCGCAGGCGGCGGTCACGATCTCGCAGTCGGGACTCGACTCTCTGCACGACCGGTTCGTGTGGTCCGCCGACGGCAGCGACAGTCCGTTGCTGAGCACGTTGTCGGTCAGCAACCACCCCGGCATGGACACCTTCGAGGTGATCGGGCGCAATGACCGCCGAGGTCAGTTCTCCGTGCCGTACAAGGGCAAACGGCTGGCGGGTGGAGATCTGCACCGGCAGCTCGATGAGTGGGTGTCACGCGGCGTCGCAGAGCCGTCGTTCGCCGATGCCGTGCGCGCGGTGATGGCCAACCCGCATTGGCTGGATCTGCGCGATCTGCAGTTGGCGCTGCTCGGTGCGGGTGCGGAGATGGGCCCGTTGCGGCAGTTGCTCGACTGGGGGGCCACGGTCTACGCCGTCGACCTTCCGCAGGCTGACCGCTGGAACGCGATCATGGCCATCGCCAAGCAGTCGGCCGGTCGGCTGGCGGTGCCGATCCCGCGCGGTTCGGTGAACCTGGACACCGCGTCGGATGCCAAGGTGGCCGGCCTGGCCGGCATCGACATGATCGAGCGGACCGACGCATTGCTGTCCTGGCTCAGGGACATCGACGGGCCGTTCATCCTGGGCAACTACGCATACGCCGACGGCGCTTCCCACGTGCGGGTGTCGATGGCGATCGACGCTGTGACCGTGGCGCTCTCCCGCAGCAACTCGGAGCTGTCCTTGGCCTTCCTGGCCACCCCCACCGATGTGTTCGCAGTCCCCGAGGACGCCGTGGCGATGGCCCGCGACCGATGGCGGCGCCGGCGTACCCGCCGTGTCCTGCAGGCGCCGTTGCAGTTGGCGAACCTCTTCGAGCCGGCCTACCGGGAGACCGTGATCGACGACACCGGAAGGGAAGTCGGGATCGCCGATTGCCTGGTGCCACAACAGGGGCCGAACTACGCGTTGGCCAAGCGACTGCAGCGATGGCGGGCGATCGTGGCGCGGGAGGCCGGTCGCCGGGTGTCGCTGAACGTCGCGCCGGCCACCCGCACCCGCTCGGTGGTGAAGAGCCGGGCCCTCGCGGCCGCGTATGCGGGAGCCGGTCAGTTCGGTGTCGAGGTGTTCTCCCCGGCCACGGCGAACACCCTCATGGCAGCGCTGCTCGTGCGTGACCTGCACGACCCGCAGTCGGCGTCGAACCCGCGGCGGGACTTGCGCAACCCCATGGACCTGTTCGCCGACGCGGCCAACCACGGCGGGCTGTGGCGTGCGGCTTACGAGCCGCGCTCGGTCCTGACTCTGGCGGCGGTGCTGGGCCTGTTCGTGCGCAACGCCTGAGGAGCGCCGGCGGAATACCGCACCCGGGTTGCGGCGTTGACCATGGTCGTGAGCAGCAGCGTCGATCTCGACCTCGAGGGCATGACGTGCGCATCATGTGCGGCGCGCATCGAGAAGAGGCTCAATGCGCTGCCCGGGGTGGCCGCGACGGTGAACTTCGCGACCCACTCGGCCCACGTGCAACTGCCGGCGGGAGTCGACGTCGACGACTGTGTCGCAGCCGTGGAGAAGGCCGGCTACGGTGCGTCGGCACACCATCCCGACTCCGAGCACGACCACACCGACCCCACACTGCTGCGCCGTCTGATCACCGCCGCCGTGCTGGCCGTGCCAGTCGTCGTGCTGTCCATGGCGATGCCGTCGATGACCGTGATGTGGTTGATCGCGGCCCTGGCCACGCCCGTGGTCTTCTGGGCGGCGTGGCCGTTCCACCGGGCGGCGTTCAAGGCCGCACGGCATGGGTCGACAACCATGGACACGCTCGTCAGCCTGGGGATCCTGGCCGCCTACGGCTGGTCAATCGTGGCCCTGTTCACCGGCGGGCACATCTACTTCGAGGTCGCCGTCACCGTCGCCACCTTCCTGCTGGCCGGGCGCTACGCCGAGGCCCGGGCCAAGGACCGCGCGGGGGAGGCTGTGACCGCACTGTTGAGGATGGGCGCGAAGGAGGCCACGGTGCTGCGGGACGGCGTCGAGGTCCTCGTGCCCGTCTCGCACCTGCGGGTGGGCGATGAGTTCGTCGTCCGGCCGGGAGAGAAGGTGGCCACCGATGCCGTCGTGGTCGCCGGTGACTCGTCGGTGGACAACGCCCTGATCACAGGTGAGTCCTTGCCCGTCGACGTCGGTCCGGGCGACCGGCTCATCGGTGCTGCGGTCAACCAGACCGGCCGGCTCATCGCGCGGGCCGAGCGCGTGGGTGCGGACACGGAGCTGGCGCAGATTGCGGCCGCGGTGGAGCGCGCGCAGACCGGCAAGGCGCCGGTGCAGCGCCTGGCCGACCGCGTGTCGTCGGTGTTCGTGCCCGTGGTGCTGGTGCTGTCGGTCCTCACCGCCTTCGGCTGGCTGGTCGCCGGAGGCAGCTGGACGGCTGCCTTCACCGCCGCGGTCGCCGTGCTCATCATCGCGTGCCCCTGTGCGCTCGGTCTGGCGACCCCCACGGCGATCCTCGTCGGCACCGGCAAGGGTGCGCAGTTGGGGATTCTCATCTCCGGGCCCGAGATCCTCGAGCGCACGCGCGCCATCGACACGGTGATCCTGGACAAGACCGGCACGCTCACGCAGGGACGCATCGAGGTGCAGATCTTGACGGAGGACCCGGACTTCGAACGACTCGTGGGCACAGTGGAGTCGGCCAGCGAGCACCCGGTGGGGCGCGCGATCGCCGCCGCCCTGCCAGCCCGCGGTCAGTTGCAGGGGTTCCAGGCGGTTCCGGGCCGGGGTGTGCGGGGTGTGGTTGACGGCGTGCAGGTGGTGGCCGGCACGTCGCGATGGATGCGCGAACTCGGCTATGACGTGACCGACGAGGCGGCCGTGTTCGCCGCCTGGGGCGGGACCCTCCGGGGGGAGGTGCTTGTCAGCGACACCCTGCGACCAACGAGCAGGCAGGCGGTAGCCGAACTTCACGCGTTGGGTCTGCGGACGGTGCTGCTGACCGGGGACACCCGCGCTGCCGCCCGCTCTGTCGCGGCTGAGGTGGGGATCGACGAGGTCGTATCCGAGGTGAAACCTCTGGACAAACAGCAGGCGGTGGCCGACCTGCAGGCGGGTGGGGCCCTCGTGGCGATGGTCGGTGACGGGGTCAATGATTCCGCGGCACTGGCCACAGCGGATCTGGGGATCTCCATGGGAGCCGGCGCCGACGTGGCCATCGCGGCCAGCGACATCACGCTGGTGCGCAACGACCCGCTGGCCGTCGTCGACGCCATCCGCTTGAGCCGGCAGACGCTGCGCACGATCAAGCAGAACCTCTTCTGGGCCTTTGCCTACAACAGCGCCGCCATCCCGTTGGCGATGTCCGGCCTGCTCACGCCCATGATCGCCGGGGCCGCGATGGCCTTCTCATCGGTGTTCGTGGTGCTGAACAGCCTGCGGCTGCGTGGTTTCCGCGGCGTCCAGGCCTGAACCCGGACGCCTCCCGCCGGCCGCCGGCCCCGGCGAATCCGCACGAATGCGCACTCGCCGAGTGTCAGCCACCGGCCCGGCGACAACGTCACATCGCCCCTTGTGGCCACACCTGCCACGATCAGGGCCGTGCGTCAATTACGCTCGCAGGATGGGAAAGTCCATCGGCATCGCCCTGCTCGTCGTCGCGGTCACGGCGCTGATCGTGTGGGCGCTGGGCCGCTTGCTGGACAGCGAGGTGCTCACCCAGCCGACCGTCGCCATGGGGGCGGGGCTCGGCGCGGGGTGTGGTTACCTGCTCACCCCCGGGGCACAAGCACGCTGGCGCGGCCGAAGCGGCAACCGGGACTGAAAGGGCGAGGACGACGATGATGAGGCGATGGGTGAGGGCGGCTGCGCTGCTGCCGGTCATCGCCTTGCTGCCGCTGCCGCCGGCCTCGGCGGAGGTGCCGGTCTCGGCGCCGATCCTCGTGGCGGCCAAGAAGCGCGCCGACAAAGGCACTCTGAAGGTTGTCGCCCAGGGCGTCCCCCAGGGACAATCGGCCAAGATCACCATCGCCGGCAAGAAGTACCGCAAGAAGCTGCCGCGGGCCGGCAAGTTGCGCAACCTGCGGCCGGGGACCTACCGCGTGTGGGCCGCCCCCATCGTCGCCGACGGTGGTACGGCCGCGGTACCGGATCTGCCCGTGAAGATACGCGTTCAGAAACGCAAGCGCGCGGTCCTGCGCCTGCAGTACTCATGGAACCCGAAGACCGACAGTTACCCGCCGAGCCCTGCGACCGGCGTGGGCGTGGTCGACCGCGGCCTGGACCACATCACCCTGCGATGGGTCAACGGTCAGGCCCCCGACCTGCAATCGGTGGCGATCCGGCGCAAGCAGGGCTCACTGCCGCCGTCGGGGCTCGAGGACGGCCGCGTCGTGCCAGGCGACCGGCTGGCGACGTCAGTGACGGATGACGGGCTGCGCTCGCACACGACGTACAGCTACAGCGTCTTCATGGTGGACGTCGCCGGTAACATCAGCAGGCCCGCCACGCTGACCACCCGGACCAAGGGGGTGGCCGCGCAGATCGTGGCAGGCATGCAGCACACCTGTGCCGTGCTCCAAGACGTGGACTCGAAGGGCGAGGTGGGTGGCAGCGCGCAGTCGACCGTCGCCGAGTGCTGGGGCGCCAACGAGCACGGTCAGGTCGGCGATGGCAGCACCACCGACGCGACCGAACCAGTGCTCGTGGACCTGCCCGACGTCGTGCAGGTCGCCGCGGGTGGTGACCACTCGTGTGCCCGCCAGCGGGGAGGCACTGTGCGGTGCTGGGGTCGCAATGACTCCGGGCAACTCGGGCGCGGCGACACCAGCGACGCGCTGGAACCGGTGTCTGTCGACATCCCCGACGCCGTCGACATCGCCACCGGCGTGAATCACACCTGCGCTGTGCTGACCTCTGGGGGGGTGAGGTGCTGGGGCGCCAACGAGCGGGGTCAACTCGGATCACCTCCTGCTGGGTTCGAGCCGATGCCGGTGACCGTCCCCGGCATCACGACCGCCGTGTCCGTCACGGCCGGCTACGCCCACACGTGTGTCACGCTGGCCAACGCGTCCGTGCGCTGCTGGGGCGCCAACGACAGCGGCCAACTGGGCAACAACACGAGAACCGATTCGTCGGTGCCGGTCCGGCCCACCACCGCAACGGTGAAGGCGGTGACCGCAGGTGTCTTCCACACCTGCGCTCTCATGGCCGACGGCTCGGTGTCGTGCTGGGGCGCCAACGACTACGGCCAGCTCGGTGATGCCACGACCACTGATCGCCTGACGCCCACCCCGTTGGCGCTGACCGGTGCGGTGTCGCTGAGTGCCGGCGCGTATCACACCTGCGCCGCCCAAAGCACCGGGGTGGTGCGGTGCTGGGGGCGCAACTCGGCCGGCCGGCTCGGCGATGGAACCGGGGTCGACCGGAGCAGCCCGACACGAGTCAGTGGTGTGACCAATGCACTCGCGGCTGTGGCCGGCGGCTACCACTCGTGCGCGGTCACGGCGTCCGGCAGTCTGTGCTGGGGGTCCAACAGTTCGGGGCAGTTGGGCAACGGGACACTGACGACGTCGTCGCGAGCGGTGCCGGTGTCCGGCCTTTAGGGGAGTGTGACGCGTGCTGGAGAACATGCCCGACCTGACGGTGGTCGCCATTCCGCTGTACATCCTCACGATGTCCCTGGAAGTGTTCCTCCACTGGCGCCGGCCGGAGGGTACTCAGCGCGGCTACGACACCCGCGACAGTCGTACATCGTTGATCATGGGGCTGGGCTCGCTGGTCGTGGGGGCGGCACTCGCGGGTGTCCAGTTGGCGTTCCTGACATTCTTCGCGCGGTTCGCCGTCCTGGATCTGGGTCAGGTCCTGGTGACAGGCTCGGCGCTCGCAGTGGCCGGGGCGTTCCTGGTGCTCTTCGTGCTCGACGACTTCTGCTACTACTGGTTCCATCGCGTGCATCACGAGTCGCGGTTCTTCTGGGCGGCGCACGTCACGCACCACTCCTCGCAGTACTTCAACCTCTCCACGGCCCTGCGGCAGTCCTGGACACCACTGACCTCGTGGATCTTCTACGTGCCGGTCATGGTCGTCGGTTTCACTCCGGCGCAGTGGGCGTTCATGCACTCGCTGAGCCTGCTGTTCCAGTACTGGATCCACACTGAGCGCATCGACCGCATGCCGCGCTGGTTCGAGTTCACGTTCAACACGCCGAGCCATCACCGCGTCCACCATGGCGCCAACCCGGAGTACCTGGACACGAACTACGGCGGCATCCTCATCGTCTTCGACCGCATCTTCGGCTCGTTCGTGCCCGAGCGGCGCGGCGTCGTGTACGGCCTCACGAAGAACATCTCGACCTACAACCCCGTGAAGGTCGCCTGGCAGGAGTTCGCCGCGATCGGGCGAGATGTGGTCGTGGCGCGGACCTGGCGACACCGGTGGCTGTACGTGTTCGGTTCACCGGGATGGTCCCCTGAGGCCGGAGGCGTCGCCCGGCCCGAGCAGGTCCGGGTCGACGCCTGACACCGGACCAGGGCCACGAGGGTGGAGAACCCACGTGTGGATTCTCCACCCTCATTCATGTTCTCCAACCTCGCGCTTCGCCCGGTCAGCGATCGGCCCCGCAGCAACTGCCAGGGCTCAGACCGCGCCCGACAGCAACACGCGCAGGAGCTCCTCCGCAGTGGTCTGACGCTGCGCGGCCACGTCCACCCCTGCCTCCATCAGGGTGCGCCACCCGGAGGTGCGGGCGGCTTGCGCCAGCGTCTCCTCGTTCCCGCCGGACATCAGCGCCGACCGGACCGCCTTGTTGACGGGGAGCAACTCGTACACGCCGGTGCGGCCCCGGTATCCCTGACCCTCGCACCGCTCACAGCCTCGGCCGACGATCATCGCGGTGGCCTGGGCATCGGTGAGACGTAGCCGCGCCCGGGTCTCGGCATCCGGCGCCTGTGGCTGTGCACAGTGCCGGCACGGCTTGCGGACCAGGCGCTGCGCGATGACGAGGTTCAAGGAGGACGCGATGAGGTACCGGGGGACACCCATGTCGACCAGGCGGATCACCGCCGAGGGGGCGTCGATGGTGTGCACCGTGGCCAGGACCAGGTGGCCGGTGAGTGCGGCTCGGATCGCCAGATCCGCGGTCACTTTGTCGCGGATCTCGCCCACCATGATGATGTCCGGGTCCTGCCGCAGGACCGCGCGCAGTCCCGCGGCGAACGTCATCCCCGCCTTTTCGTCGATCTGGACCTGGCTGACCCCGGGCAACTCGATCTCGACGGGTTCCTCGAGCGTGATGAGGTTGCGGTCCCCGGTCACCACCTCGTGGATCGCCGAGTACAAGGTGGTGGTCTTGCCCGATCCGGTGGGTCCGGTGATGAGGACCAGTCCTTGCGAACTACGCAGCGCGTGATGGACGATCTGCATGCCCTGGGGCGGGATGCCCAGGGCGCTGAGTGCGGGCAGTTCCCCGACGTCGGTGAGCAGCCGGATCACGACCTTCTCGCCGTGCAGAGTGGGCAGCGTCGACACCCGCACGTTGCGGTGCAGGCCGTCCAGCACGATCCGGGCCCGGCCGTCCTGGGGGATGCGCTTCTGCGCGATGTCGATGTTCGCGATGATCTTGACCCGGGAAGTCAGCGGCGACTGCCCCGACTTGGGCAGCGCCATGACCTTGCGCAACGATCCGTCGACGCGCATCCGGACCCGGACCTCGTCGGACATGGGCTCGATGTGGATGTCGCTGGCGCCCAGTCGGATGGCCATGCTCATGATCTGGTGCACGGTCGACACTGCGCCGGCGTCGGTGCTGGAGGTCTCCTCCTCGGCGACCACCGTGGTCGACTCAGTGTCGAAGCCCTCGAGGGCATCCACTGCGTTGGCCTCGCTCCACGTCGCAGCCAGCCGCCGCCGCACCTGGCTCTCCGGAGCCACCACGACCTCCACCCGCAGGCCCTTGTAGCGCCGCTGCAGGTGCAATCGGACGTCGTCGAGCCCTACCACGTCGACGGGGTCGGCGGCCGCGATGCGCAGCGTGTTCTCGTGGATCGACATCGGCAGCACCAGGGCCCGCTTGGAGACCACTTGGGGAATGGAACGGGCCAGTTGCGGGTCGATCTCCTCCTCGGACAGGTCGACGGCGCGTAGGCCGTGCGACTCCGCCAGGGCCGCGGCCAGCGTGACTTCGGTGACGCGTTCCTCAGCGAGCAGGATGCGCCCCAGCCGACGCCGGCGGCGAGGTGGTTCCTGTGTCTGCAGCGCCAAGCAGCGCTGTAGTTCAGCGGGGGTGATCGCCCCCCAATCGACCAGGATGTCCCCGAGTTTGCGACTCACCCACGCCTCCTCGTCCACCTGTTCTTCTCCGACGCTAGTCCTTGCACCGCACGGGTGCGCGCCGGAGCGGATGCCCGCCAATGGGCGCCAACCGCGTGCGCTGATCGGTATCGTGCGAACCGTCATGGACGGCTCTGATCCGCGGGAATGGCTCGGACACGTGATCGTGTGCGGGTTGCAGGGTCTTGGGGTGCGGGTGGTCGAACTGCTCCGTTCGGCGGGCATCCGGGTAGTGGTCGTGGGCAACTCCGCTGAGGACCACCATGTCCGGATGGTGCAGGCGCTCGCGGTGCCGAGGATCGACGGCAGCCCGCGCAACCCGCGCAGTCTGTGGGCCGCCGGGCTGGCCGGGGCGCTAGCGGTGGTGTGTGCCGAGGACGACGACTTGCGGTGCCTGGAGGCCGCTCTGCTCGTGCAGGAACTGGCACCCACCACCCGCGTGATCGTGCGGCAGTCGAACGCTGCGGTCGGCCGGGCCGTCACGTCGGCCATCAGCAAGGGTCTGGTGGTCAATCCGGCCGAGTTGGCCGCACCCACCTTCGTGGAGTCGGTGCTCGACCAGCGGGTCCACCGGATGCAGATCGGGGACGCCGCAGTTGTCGTGCGTGAGGTCGAGGTCACCGCCGACGGGCGTCTGCAGGATCTTCTGGGAGAACTCGCACCGATCCTGGTGATGCACGGCGATGGCCGCCAGGTGGTGTGCCCGAGCCGCGAGTACGCCGTGACTACCGGTGACCGGGTCGCGCTGGTGGGTGCGGCAAGTGAGTTGATGCATCTCACGGGGGTGCCGGCCCGGCCCCTGGGGCAGCCGGCGACACCGCACCGGCGCACGGAACACGTCGTGCAGGCATTGGCCCAGAACCTGTCCTACGGGGCCGGTCGCGCGATGCGGTGGACCGTGGGGATCTGGGCGGTGTGTGTGCTGGCGTTCGCGGCCCTGCTCACTGTGGGGTACGTCAGTTCCGGTGGCCAGGTGATGGACACCCTCGACGCCCTTTACTTCGCCGTGGAGACGATGGCCACCATCGGTTACGGGGATTTCTCCCTCGACGCCCAGCCCGCGTACCTACGGGTCGCGGCCATAGCCGTGATGATCGCCACTGTGGTGCTGCTCGCGGCCTTCTACGCGTTGGTCACTGAGTACCTGGTCAGCCGCCGGATCGCCGCCACGTTCGGGCTCGACCGGGTGACAGGCATGGTCGACCACGTCATCGTCGTGGGCCTCGGTTCGCTCGGGATCGCCGTGGTGGAGCGGTTGGTTCAACTCAAGCAACAGGTTGTGGTGGTGGAGCGCGATCAGAACAACCGCCACATCGGTCGGGCGCGGGCACTCGGGGTCCCGGTCCTCGCCCAGGACGCCACCCAGCCGGAGACACTCACGTCGGCGAACCTGCCGGCTGCGCTGGGCGTTGCGGTGCTGACCTCCGACGAGTACGCGAACATCGAGACGGGTCTGGCAGTGCGTGATGGTCTGGGCGACAGGGATCCGGAGGTGCCGGTGGTGATGCGGGTGTTCGACCGCAGGCTCGGCGGGATGCTGGAGGAGAGACTCCACTTCCATCACGTGCGCAGCGTGTCGGCGGTGTCGGCCCCGTGGTTTGTCGCCGCGGCCCTCGGCCTCGATGTCATCGCCACCTTCGCCGTCGACCAGGAGGCCTTCATCGCCGGCCGGCTGACCGTGCGCGCCGAGGGAGGTCTGGCCGGAGTGTCGATGCTGGACCTGCCCATGCGGGCACGGGTCATCGCGCTCTTCCGCGAGGGCGGCGGTCTGGAACACCTGCCGCGCAGCCAGACGACGTTGCAGGCCGGGGACGATGCCTACGTGGTGGGGCCGCCGGAGGATCTGTTGCTGCTGCTCATGCACAACCGTGCGGTGGCCGACGTGCGCTGATCAGCCGCCGAGGTGCTGGCGCAGGTCGGAAGTGTCGGCCGCGGACCAGCCGGCGGGGCGCAGGATGTCGGCCCATGCCGACACCGGGTCGGTGCCGTACACGTGGCCGTGCCCCGGTGGCACCCCCTGGCTGTTCATCAGGTCACCGGTGAGTCCCGCGAAGGTGATCACAGGCAGCCAGGGCCATGTCAGCACCCCGGGCCCGCGGGCCTCGGCGAGCCAATCGGGACGCGACCAGAGCAGCGACGGCGACCACCAGACCACGGGGTCCGAGGCGTTCTGCAGGTAGACCACCCGCGGGGCGACGAACGCCGTCGGCGGTGATCGCAGGTCGGCTTCGGTGCTGGCCCAGCGCAGGTGCGTGCCCCGGTCGAAGACCGGTAGACGCTCGGGGGTCCCGGCGGCACGCTCGTCGGTGTACCGCCGCCACAGGGCGGTGGCGTTGGGCGGCCCCTGGAACATCGCCCCGTCGGTGCGGGCCACCACATCGTCGAGATCACTGAACGCACCGCTGGCGCCGTACGCACCCAGGCTCTCCCCGAAGACCACCAGTCGCGGCCGGCGCGGTGCGGGGATCTCTTCGAGCCGTTCGCGCACAGCGCCGACGATGGCCACGGACTCGGTGACGGAGGTGGGTCGGTCGACCGCGAACGACAAGAAGCTGGGCAGGATCGAGTACTGCGTGGAGACCGTGGCCACGTCGCCGTTGAGCATGTACTCCAGCGGCACCACCTCGCCGGGATCGACCGTACCCGCCCCGGCGCTCGTGCCGATCGCGATGACGGAACGGTTGAATGCCCCGAACCGCTCGAGTTCTTCGACGGCAAGACCGGCGCGTTGCTCGGGGGTGTCGGCCGAATCGACTCCGACGAAGACACGGATCGGATCCTGCGCCGCAGCGCCTGAGAACGACATGAGTTCTGATGCGGGCGTCACCCCTGCGACGAATGCCCGGCCCTGCGAGCCGAGCGACTGCCAAGGGATCGCGGAGTCCGGTCCACCGGAGACGACCGGGCTGCTGGGAGGACCCACTCCCGCCGGCGTGCTCTGGTTCATCGACCGGAAGACCGGGGAGAGCGTGGTCACCAGCGTGGAGGGGAGCCGTTCGACGGCCACCGCACCCACGAGGACCGACACCGTCACAGCCGAAGTGGTCGCCACCCGTGGTGTGGCGAATCGTCGCAGACCCCGATCAAGCCGCCCGACCAGCCAGCGGACCCCTCGACCGGCCATCAGGAGCATGAGGAAGACGCCCAGCCCGATCAACCCCGCGATCCCCAGCCAGATGTTCCCAGGCGCGGGAACGCCGGTGAGTTCCGCCAGATCGGCCTGCCACCGTCTGCCCAGCAGAAGGGCCCCCGTCACGGTGGCGCTTCCCAGCAGCAGCGCCAGTTTGCGGGTGCGCTCGCCACTGCGCCAGTCGGGTCGGTGCCGCAGGCGCCGCAGGAGCCACCCGGTCAGGGCCCCGAGTCCGTAGCCGAGCGCAGCCAGGGTCCCTGCCAGCAGGCCTTGGATCAGGCTCGAACGCGGGATCAGGGACGGCACCACGCTCAACGCCGCCCCGGCCGCTGCCCCGGTCAGCCCAGCGAACGACAGGTTCATAGGTCCGAGTGAACGATCGTGCCGCGCGCGACGGTGAGCAGGATTGGCACCTGTGACAGGCCGTGTCCAGTGGCGATCCGGCCCTTGGTGATGTCCACGCCGAGCAAAGCGAGATCTGCTCGGCGGCCGACCTCCAACCGCGCTGCGTTCTCGTCGTGATTGAGGTACGCCGACCCCGCGGTGAAGGCATCGATGCCCGCCGCGACGGTGATGCACTCGCCGGGCAGGAAGGCCGGTTCATCGGGAGTGGTGGGATCGATGCGCGTCGCGCCGACCTCGATCTGGGCCAACGGATTGGCCGTCGACACCGACCAGTCGCTGCCCATCGCCAGTCGTCCGCCTGCGCGTGCCAGCGAGGCGAACGGGTACTGCAAGCGGGCACGTTCAGCGCCGAGGTACGGGATCGTGAGTTCGTCCATCTGCCCGTCGGCCGAGGCCCAGTACATCTGGCAGTTCGCCGTCACCCCCAATTCCGCGAATCGGGGCAGGTCCATCGGATGCACGAGTTGCAGATGGGCGATGTGATGACGATGGTCGTTCATCCCGTTGCGCGCATGCGCCGCTGCCACAGCATCGAGAGCCATGCGTACCGCACGGTCGCCGATGGCGTGCATGTGGACCTGGAACCCCGCGGCGTCGAGTGCGGTCACTGCGGCCTGCAACAGGTTCGGGTCGACGAAGGCGAGACCGCTGCTGTCCGTGTGGCCCCCACATCCGTCGCAGTACGGCTCCAACAGCGCGCCGGTGTAGTTCTCCAGCACCCCGTCGATCATGATCTTCACCGTTGTGGGGTGGAAGCCTGGCGCTGCCAACTCCCGCCGTGCGACGAGTTCCTCGATCTGATCGAGCCCGCGGTGGCGATCCCACCACAGGGCGCCGACCACCCGGCCAGTGAGCCGCCCCTCTTCAGCCAGCGAACGGTATGCGGCCTGTGTCGCCGGTGTGACCCACGCGTCCTGCCACCCGGTGATCCCCAGGGAGTGCAGATGCTGCTGACCGGTGAGGACCGCCTCCTGCCACTGGGTCTGGGACGGAGGTGGGACGACATGATCGTTCACCCAGTAGGCGACCCCTTCGTGCAGGGTGCCCGTGGGTTCACCGGTGTCGGGGTCGCGTTCGATGCGGCCGTCGGGTGGGTCTGGGGTGGCAGCGGTGATGCCCGCCGCGGCCAGGGCGCGGGAGTTCAGCCAGGCGCCGTGCAGGTCGCGGTTGAAGAGGAACACCGGACGGTCGGGGACAACGGCATCGAGGTCCTCCTTACGCGGCGTGCCGCCGGGGAACTGCGGCATGGACCATCCGCCCCCGGTGATCCAGCCGGCGCCGGGGTGCGCCCTCGCGTGATCGCCGATGATGCGTAGGTAATCGTCGCGGGTCTCTGCGTCGTGGAGCCAGACCCGCAGGCGGTTGAGCCCGCCGAACGGCGTGTGCACGTGCGCATCCTGGAAACCGGGGACGACGGTCATGCCGGTGGCGTCGATGACCTCGGTGTCGGGACCCACATCGGGTTCGACGAGCAGGGCCCCACCGATGCCGATGTCCCCGGGTCCGAGACCCCATCTGTGAGCGCCGGTGATGACGATGTCGGCGGGCATGGCTCTCAGTTAACCACCGGCCGACTGCACCCGGGTGCGGATGCGGTCGGCCCCACCGCCACCCAGGTCACCAAGGTGGCGAACACAGCGACTCCGAGGGCGTCACTGCCGATCACGTTCGTCGGCGTCGTGTCTCTTCGCGAGAAGATGGCAGGGCGAGTCAGGCTCCGTCGGCAGGGCTCGGGGCCAGCGCCGGCGACGGTTCAGAGGGCGCGGACGCGGTTGTTCCGAGGATTGTGTTCGAGCTCGACGAGACCGAGTTCCTCGAGCAGAGGCGGAAGGTACATTCCAAAGCGTCCGCGGTACCCCTTGCGCAGGCCGTACCAGCCGCCCACCGGGTTACCGGGGGAGCGGCCCCAGGCCTCGACGGTGTCGGGTTTCGGGTCCTTCTTCTCGTCGGCTGCACCCAACTCCACCCAGTCCCTGTTCGCGACGAGCATCGCGTGGAGGTCGTCGATGGCGCTGAGGTGGTAGCGCAGGGTGGTGGATCCGACCTGGCACACGAGTGCCGGCGGATCGGACTGCTCGTCGCGGTACATCGTGTACTCGGAGGTGCCGGGGGCTGTCTTCAGGCACCAGGGATCGTCCTGCGTGCCGCTGCCGCTCATGGTGGCGAGTATGGGCGCGACCGGTGCGTCATGGCAAGGGTCAATCCTGGAGTGCGGGAAGGGCCGGCCGCCTCGGTAGGGACCGAAGCGCCCGCGCAGCGGACTGCGGGTGACTCCTAGTTGATGGAAGCGACCGCGATCGCCGACAGGGAGGCACTGGCGATGGAGTACGAGTAGGCGGAGTTCATGTTGGAACAGATCACCCTGATCTTCTTGGGCTGGCTGGCGACGACGTAGGCCGACAGCGGAACTGTCGCAATGGTGCTGTTGACCGTTGCTGTCCCCCAGGTGGCCTGACCGGCCGGTTCAGGAACGATGCAACTGACGCGAGCTGCCCCGGCCTCATTGCTGAATGCCGTGACCATGCCGTTGACGAGGTACATCCCGGCCGGGACATCGATCGTGAGGATCTCCACACTGGGGGTGTTCGATGGGAGGACAAGGGCGTTCGTGCGGTCGACGTAGTACCCGTTGCTGGGCCCCCGAGGGCCGGTGTCACCGGTGGCTCCTGTCTGACCTGTGGCTCCTGTCTGCCCAGGTGGACCGACTGGACCCATCGGCCCGATCGGTCCCCGCTCGCCCACCGTGCCGGCGTCACCCGGCGCCCCCACGGCACCTTGCTGGCCGGCGGGACCCACCTGGCCCGGCGGTCCGACGTTGTTCCATTGCAGGCGCCTTTCTGACTTGCGGCACTTCTGGGCCTGCCGCATTGCGCCATCCCGCTTCGATACGCAGGCCGTGATGGTCTGCGTATCGGCAACGCTCGATGACGGGTCGTTCTTGGCGACCGCGGTGCCAACGGATAGGGCCAAGGCAGCTGATGCCACAGCGGCCAATGAATTTCCAGCGGCGCTCATCGGGCCTCCTTGTCGAGGGGATCCGATCATAGTCCCCGATGATCCGGTGTTTGTCGATCCCGTAGCGAGGGCTGAGCGGTCGAGCCCTCGCGGAGCGCAGCACCTGGCGGATGACGCCGGAGGGCGTGTGCGGCCGGCGATGGTCCGTCGGGCCAAGGGCACCCGGACCGCGATCCGGGTGAGGCCGGAAACGACGTTTCGGCCTGGCGGTCCTCAAGAGTCAGAAGCCCAAACATGGGAACAACTGGACCTCGGGACTGCCAGGCCGAACGCCCTGACCTTTAGATGTCGTAGTACATCTCGAACTCGTGGGGGTGCGGGCGCAGGCGGATGGGGTCCACCTCGTTGACCCGCTTGTAGTCGATCCACGTCTCGATCAGATCGTCGGTGAAGACGTTGCCCTCGGTGAGGAAGTGGTGGTCGGCCTCGAGTGCGTCCAGCACGGCTGGCAAGGTGCCCGGGACCTGCGGGACGTTGGCGGCCTCATCGGGCGGCAACTCGTACAGGTCCTTGTCGACCGGCTCGACCGGCTCGATCTTGTTCTTGATCCCGTCGAGGCCGGCCATCAGCATCGCCGAGAACGCCAGGTACGGGTTGCTCGAGGGGTCCGGCACGCGGAACTCGATGCGCTTGGCCTTCGGGTTCGTGCCCGTGATCGGGATCCGGATGCACGCCGAGCGGTTGCGCTGGGAGTACACCAGGTTGACCGGGGCCTCATAGCCGGGGACCAGACGGTGGTAGGAGTTCACCGTGGGGTTGGTGAAGGCCAGCAGCGCCGGTGCGTGCGCGAGGAGTCCGCCGATGTACCACCGGGCGATGTCGGACAGGCCCGCGTAGCCGAGCTCGTCGTAGAACAACGGCTCGCCGTTCTTCCACAGCGACTGGTGCACGTGCATACCGGAGCCGTTGTCCCCGAAGATCGGCTTGGGCATGAAGGTGACCGACTTGCCGGCGGCCCAGCCCACGTTCTTGATGACGTACTTGAACTTCATGACGTCGTCAGCGGCCTTGGCCAGCGAGTCGAAGCGGTAGTTGATCTCCGCCTGCCCCGCCGTGCCGACCTCGTGGTGCGCACGCTCGACCTCGAGCCCGACCTGGCCGAGGGTGAGCGTCATCTGGTCGCGCAGGTCCGCGTAGTGGTCCACCGGCGGAACCGGGAAGTAGCCGCCTTTATACGGGGTCTTGTACCCGCGGTTGGCAGTGCCATCCAACTCCTGCTCGCGGCCCGAGTTCCACTTGCCCTCGACGGAGTCGATGAAGTAGTAGCCGGCGTTCTGCTTGGTCTCGAAGCGCACGGAGTCGAAGATGTAGAACTCGGCCTCGGGGGCGAAGAAAGCGGTGTCGGCGATGCCGGTCGACTTCAAGTAGGCCTCGGCCTTGGCGGCGATGTTGCGCGGGTCCCGGCTGTAGAGCTCGTCGGTGAACGGGTCGCGGATCGACATGTTGATGATGAGGGTCTTCTCTGCCCGGAACGGGTCCAGGTAGGCGCTCCCCAGGTCTGGGGTGAGCTTCATGTCGGATTCGTGGATGGCTTGGAAACCCCGGATCGACGAGCCATCGAACATCTGGCCATCGGCGAAGAAGTCCGCCCCGACGCTCTCGGCTGGAACGTTGAAGTGCTGCATGACACCCGGCAGGTCGCAGAAGCGGACGTCGATGAACTTGACGCCCTCCTCCTGGATGAAACGCATTACCTCGTCAGGATTGGTGAACATCTGACTCCTTGTCGTTGCGGTGGGGCGCCCCCCACCCGGTGGTCCGCGCGCTCGAAGCGCCGCGCGTCTGACTCGACCCTACGAGTGCTGCGTTTCTCTGCGGTCACCCGGTTGTTTCGAGGATGTAACGTGGCGGACCACCTCCACCACAAATGGGCGGACAGGTGGTGCGTACTTCCGGAATCCGCCCAGTTCTGGCGACACGGTGCACCGTTTTGTGCAGTTTTGTCCTGTCTCCTGCCGCCACAAGTGGGCGGCGGAGGCCCTTGCGCGCCCACTTGTGGCGTCGCGGGTGCCCGGTCAGCCGGCGTAGTACCGGTCGATCTCCCCGAAGGCCTCGTCGAGGATCGCCAGACCCGCGGCCGCCTCGTCCTCGGTGATCACGCACGGCGGGACGACGTGCAAGCGGTTGAAGTTGGTGAAGGGCAGCAGCCCGCGTGACACGCAGGCCTTCGTCAGTGCCCCCATCGCCTCGCTGCTGCCGCCGTACGGGGCCAGCGGTGCGCGGGTGGCGCGGTCGGTCACCAGGTCGAGGGCCCAGAACACACCCATCCCGCGCACCTCGCCGATGACGGGGTGCTTCTCAGCGAGTTCATGTAGCCCTGGCCCCAGGACCGACTCGCCGATCTTCTTGGCGTGCTCGACGATCCCGTCGTCGCGCATCGCGGTGATCGTTGCCAGGGCGGAGGCACACGCCAGGGGGTGGCCGCTGTAGGTCAGGCCCCCGGGGAAGACCCGCTCGTCGAATGTGGCGGCGACCTCGTCGCTGATGATGACCCCTCCGAGCGGCACGTATCCGGAGTTGGAGCCCTTCGCGAAGATGATGAGGTCGGGGTTGACGTCCCAGTGATCGATGGCCAACCACTCACCGGTGCGGCCGAACCCGGCCATCACCTCATCGGCGATGTACATGATGCCGTACTTGTCGCACAGCGCCCGCACGCCCGCGAGGTATCCGGGCGGGGGGACGAGCACCCCGGCGGTTCCGACGACCGTCTCCAGGAGTACCGCCGCGACGGTGTTCGGGCCCTCGAACGCGATCACCTGCTCGAGGTGTGCCAGCGCCCGCTCGCACTCCTGCTGCTCGTCGGCGGCCCAGAACGAGGACCGGTACAGGTAGGGGCCGAAGAAGTGCACGTGGCCGTAGGCGAACTCGTTGGGCCAGCGGCGTGGATCCCCGGTGGCGTTGATGGCGGCCCCGGTGTTGCCGTGGTAACTGCGGTAGAAACTCAGGACTTTGTGCTTGCCGGTGTGTAGGCGCGCCATCCGGATGGCGTTCTCCGCGGCGTCGGCGCCGCCGTTGGTGAAGAACACTTTCGAGTGCCCGGCCGGGGCCACGTCCAGGATCGCCTTCGCGGCCTGACCGCGCACGAGGGAGGCGTGCTGTGGTGCCAGCGTCACCTGCACCGCGGCCTGCTCCTGGATCGCCTGGACGACCTTGGGGTGCTGATGGCCGATGTTGGTGTTGACCAATTGGCTGGAGAAGTCGAGGAAGGCGTTGCCCTCGAAGTCCCAGAGACGGCTGCCCTGCCCGGACTGGAACACGAGTGGCTTCAGCGCGCCCTGGGCACTCCACGAGTGGAAGACATGCGCGCGGTCGAGGTCGAACGCGGCCTGGTTGCTGCCAACGACGGATTCAGAATCGGCCATGCAGTACAGAGTACGGTTTGGGCCGGGCCACGACCACCTCCCTTCGGAAACAGCACCCTCTGCCTGGGGGTGAAGTACCCTCTGAGGCATGTCCGCCATCTTGTCGAGGGCCTACCGCGAGGCGTGCATGTGGCAGGAGCAGGTGGACCGGCCGCCGGTGGCGCCCACTGACCTGCCGGACCGCGTGGATGTGGTGGTCGTGGGTGCCGGCTACTGCGGTCTGGGTGCGGCGAAGGCAGCCGCCTCGGCGGGGGCGCACGTGCTGGCCCTGGACAAGGAGCCTCTGGGCTGGGGTGCCTCCAGCCGCAACGGCGGCATGGTGATCCCGGAACTCAAGGCCGGCCCGGAGAAACTGGCGAAGAAGTACGGGGAACTCGCGCACCGCCTCTACGACGAGGTCCACGGGGCCTTCGAACACACCGAGCACCTCGCCGCTGAGATCGACTGCGACTACCGGCGCAGCGGTCAGTTGTACCTGGCGCACACGCCGCACCACACGCCCCGTCTGAGGGGTCTCGCCGACGAGATGCGACGGGCCGGCGAGTCCGTGGCGTTCCTGGACCGTGAGCAGGTCCGGCAGCGGACCGGTAGTGGCGCATTCGACTCGGGCGTCTTCTTCGAGAAGGTCGGTGGGCTGCACCCGGCGAAGTTCCATGCGGGCATGGCGGCCCAGGCGCACGCGGCGGGCGCACACATCCAGGACCGCACCGCCGCCACGTCGATCCGTCGGGACGCCCGAGGGTTCGTGGTGGACACGACCCGCGGGCCGATCCGCGCCGACCAGGTGATCGTCGCCACGAACGCGCATGCCGACGCGGCAGTGCCGGAACTGGCCAAGCGGCTACTGCCCATCAACTCCTACATCATCGCCACCGAGCCCCTGGACCCGTCGGTCCGCGACCTTGTCGGTCCGCAGATGATGGTCGACACGAAGAACCTGTTGTTCTACTGGCGGCTCACCGCCGATGGCCGCATGATCTTCGGCGGCCGTAACCGACTGGATCCCGTGGATGTGCCGGTGGCGCGGGACTTCCTGTACGACAACATGATCCGCATCCACCCCCAGTTGCTCGGTGTGGCGGTGGACTACGCGTGGACCGGGTACGTGGCCATGACGCTCGATCGGCTTCCGCACGTGGGCACCATCGACGGGGTCTGGTACGCCACGGGATGCAACGGAACGGGCGTGAGTCTCAACGGCTGGCTGGGCATGCGCCTCGGGCAGCTCGTGACGGGTCAGGCCGGGCCGCCGGCGTTCGCCGAACTCAGGCACCCGGTGGTCCCCTTGAGGCAATTGTCATCGAGTTACATGCCCTTCGTGGGCAGGTACTTCGCCCTGCAGGACCGGAGATAGGAGCACAATGTCCATCGATCGCACCAAGCTGGCCGCCGCCCTCGAGACCGAGCGCGCCACCCATGGGCAGCGCACCGAGCGCTCACGGGTGGCCTTCGAGGCCGCCGACCACCTCTTCGGGCGCGTGCCGATGACGTGGATGAACAAGTGGGCCGGGGGGTATCCGCTGTACCTCGACACTGCCCACGGCAACCGTGTGGTCGATGTCGATGGCCACGAGTACGTCGACTTCGCACTCGGGGACACCGGATCGATGGCGGGGCACTCGCCGGCAGCCACAGTGGCGGCGGTGCAGCGGCGCATCGGTGAGCTCGGGGGCATCACGACGATGATGCCCAGCGAAGACGCGGAGTGGGTGGCGGCGGACCTGTCGAACCGGTTCGGGATGCCGCTATGGTCGTTCAGCCTCACGGCCACCGACGCCAATCGGTGGGCGCTGCGGGTCGCGCGCATGGTCACCGGCCGGCCGAAGGTCATGGCGTTCTCGTACTGCTACCACGGCTCTGTGGACGAGACGTTCGTCATCGCGGGGCCGGACGGCGGCACCGTCCCCCGGGGCGGCAACGTCGGTCCCGCCTACCCGGTCTCGCAGAGCACACGGGTGGCTGAGTTCAACGACATCGCCAGCGTCGCGGCGGGCCTTGCCCACGAGGACGTCGCGGTGCTGATCATGGAGCCGGCGCTGACGAACATCGGCATCGTGCTGCCCGAGCCGGGCTTCCTGGAGGCCGTGCGGGATCTGTGCGCGAAGCATGGGACGTTGCTGCTGATCGACGAGACCCACACGATCTCCGCCGGGCCCGGCGGGTGCACCGCGGCGTGGGGGTTGCGGCCGGACATCTTCGTGATCGGCAAGAGCATCGGTGGCGGCATCCCCAGCGGCGCCTATGGGATCACGCAGGCTGTCGCCGACGCGGTGCGCAACCACCCGGAGGCCGACCTCGTCGACGTGGGCGGGGTTGGGGGCACGCTGGCGGGCAACGTGCTGTCCACGGCCGCGATGCGCGCCACTCTGGGTGAGGTCCTGACGCAGGCGAACTTCGACCACATGATCGCGCTGGCGACCCGGTTCCGGGAGGGTGTTGAGGCCGTGCTGGACAAGCACGATGTGGACTGGTCGATCGCGCAACTCGGTGCGCGTGCGGAGTACCGGTTCTGCCGGCCCGCCCCGCGCACGGGCACAGAGTCGGCAGCCGCCCACGACGACGAGATCGAGGAGTACCTGCACCTGTACCTGTCCAACAGGGGAGTGCTCATCACGCCGTTCCACAACATGGCGTTGATGTGCCCGCAGACGACCGAGGCCGACGTCGACCTGCACAGCCGGCTGTTCGGGGAGGCGGTCGCGCAGATCGTGTGACCCGGGAGCCGCCACGACCCCGTACTCGCGAGCGGGTTTGGCCGGCGCGCACCCTCCGCAGGGTTTCGGCGATCCGCCGTTGTCTGGTCTCGTCGCGCTTGGCCTCGGCCACCCACTGGGCGTACTCCTTGCGGTGGGTGAAAGCCAGCGCCTCGAAACTCCGTCTGGCTTGCGGGTCGGCAGACAGCGCCTCGACCAGCGCCGGAGGCATCGCCACCTCTCGGGGTTCCTCGTCGAGTTCGATCAGCGTGCTGACCGTGTCGCCGATCTCCACCCCCAACGCCGCACGGTTCGCCTTGCTGATGCCGATACAGTTCTGCCCGCCCATGACGGCCAGCCGCATCCTGGCCGACCGATTCCCAATGGTCATGCGCACCGGCGCCCGCTTCCCGCCCCCGAGTTCCTCGACCTGCTCATCGGTGAGGATCAGTGCGGTGGCCGGGCCGAACGGCTCCAGCGTCGTCGTCATCTGCAGTGCTCCCATGTCCTCAGGCTCGCACCCCTGTCCCCGTTCAGGACGACAGGCAGGAAGGTTGAGTAAAGAGGAGCGCCAGACGCGCCTTTGTGCTCGACCTTCCGTCGCTTCCAGGCCGGGGGAGCGGGTACTCGCGCCTCGACCTGTCGACACCACGCCCCTTCGACGAGTCCGACGTCACCTGCACGGCACGCTGTTCCAGGTGGCCGTGCCCCGATGGTGGACCTCGGGGCCACTCAGGCGACGCGCCGACGGTAGGTGGCCATGGCCACGCCGTACCCGACTACGAGGATGCCGGCGCACCACGCCAGGGCGATCCAGATGTCGGTGCCAACCGGTTGTTCGAGGAGCAGGCTGCGGATGGAGTTGACGATCGACGTCACCGGCTGGTTCTCCGCGAACGCCCGCACCGGTGCGGGCATGGTGGCCGTGAGAACGAACGCCGAACTCACGAACGGCAAGAAGATGAGAGGGTAGGCGAACGCACCCGCACCGTCGACCGACTTCGCGGACAGCCCCGCGATCACCGCGAGCCAGGTCAGCGCGAGTGTGAACAGCGTGAGGATAGCGACCACGGCCAGCCAGGCAAGCACGCTCGCGCCGGTTCGGAATCCCATGAGCAGGGCCACCACAACCACGACCGACACCGAGAGCAGATTCGCGACCAGCGACGTCAGGACATGGGCCCACAACACCGATGATCGAGCTATGGGCATGGTCTGGAGTCTCTCGAACATTCCGCTCTTGACATCCATGAACAGGCGGTAGGACGTGTACGAGATGCCCGACGCGATGGTGATCAGCAGAATGCCCGGCAGCAGGTAATCGACGTACGGTCGCGAACCGGTGTCGATGGATCCGCCGAACACGTACACGAAGAGCAGCAGGAACGCGATCGGCATCACAGCGGTCGTGATGATCGTGTCGATGCTGCGTGAGATGTGGCGCAGCGAGGGCCGAGCAGCGGCGGTGTCGCTCACGAAGTGTGCGGTCATCAGGTGTCCTTCCCCTGGCCGACGATCGCCAGGAGCACGTCCTCCAGCGTCGGCTGCTTGGTCACGTACTCCACGGTCGCGGGAGGAATGAGTCGCTGGAGTTCCGTGAGGGTGCCGTCGGCGATGATGCGTCCGCCGTGCAGGATCGCGATGTGATCGGCGAGGCGTTCGGCCTCGTCCAGATACTGCGTGGTGAGCAGGATGGTGGTGCCCTGCCCTGCGAGTTCCTCGATGCTGCGCCAGACCTCCAGTCGTGACTGAGGATCGAGGCCCGTGGTCGGTTCATCGAGGTACAGCACGGGCGGGTCCCCGATGAGGCTCATTGCGATGTCCAACCGTCGGCGCATCCCGCCGGAGTATGTGGATACCCGGCGGCCCTCCAGGCGAGCGGTCCAGACGTCGGGATCCTCCGGGATCCGGCAGGTGCCTCAACCGGGCCATCAGCATGAGGTTCTCGCGCCCGGTGAGGATGTCGTCGACAGCCGTCGATTGTCCGGTGACGCTGATGGATTCCCTGACGCCGGCCGGGTCGGATGCGACATCTGCACCGTTCACGGATGCGGAGCCGGCATCAGCCGTGGTGAGGGTGGACAAGATCCTCACAAGCGTGGTCTTGCCGGCGCCATTGGATCCGAGCAGTGCGAAGATGCTGCCCGGTTCGACCTCGAAGTCCACACCACGTAGGACCTTCACGTCCTTGAAGGACTTCGACTCCCGCCACCCGGATCATCGGTCGCCCGCAGCCTCGTCGATGGTGCGGATGAGCCGCTGCTGTTCACGCTCGATGTAACCGCCCCTGCGGTAGTTGCGGATCAGGGCGTCCACGAATTCCACAGGGTCCTCGCCCACGATCTCCCGAATAGGGGTGCCGTCGGCCGCGGCCCGCTCGAACAGGTCGGCGACGTCCTCGAACAGTGAGTTGGCGCTGTCGCCGTCAAGGGCCCCGAAGTACATCAAATAGCGTTGGATGCCCTCGACCGCTTCGCGGTAGTTGGCCGGCAACGCCGCGACGCGCGATTTGTACTCCCGCCACCGGCGCTTGTCGCCGACGACGCGGGACCAGAAACTCGTGTTCTCAGGCATGGGAGCCTCCTTGGCGAAGTGGTTCCAGACGTTCTGCGAGGAAGTTCCACGTCCTCCAGAACTCCGCGAGGTAGTCACGTCCGGCCGGGTTCACGGTGTAGACCTTGCGCGGCGGGCCTTTGTCCGAGGGCACCTTCTCCACATCGACCAGGCCACGCTGCTCGATGCGGATGAGCAGCGCGTACACGGTGCCCTCCGCGATGCCGGTGAAGCCCTGCTCGCGCAGCCACGCGGTGATCTCGTAACCGTAGGCGGAGCGGTCGGACAGAAACGCCAGCACCAGACCCTCAAGGGTGCCCTTGAGCATTTCGGTCAACTGCTTGCCCACAGCGCCCCTCCGGTACCTAGTGACAGCGACTACTACATAGTAACGCTGAATACCGACTGGTCAAGGGTGTCAGGTGACGACGCCGCCGACCGGCACGTTGAGGTAAGCCTCGCTCGCCACCAAGTCCCGCAGTCGGTCGAAGCCGTCCCACACCTCGGTGTAGCTGGTGGGCAGTGGGGAGATGGCCAGCCGGATGCAGTCGGGCACCCGGAAGTCGGGGATCGTCTTCGTCAGGGTCCGCATCGCTGCGGCGATCTGGCGGGCGTGCGGGTGGGCGATGCAGATGTGACCGCCCCGCAGGGCGGGATCGCGCGGCGTGAGCAGGCTGAAACCGAGCGGTGCGAGCCACGCGTCGAACAGGTCGATCATGAGTGCGGTCCCGGCGGCTGCCTTCGCGCTGATGGCGCCCATGCCGGCGTGCTCGATCATGCGGTAGCTGGTCTGCACGGCCCGCAACCCGGCAATCGGCGGGGACGCGATCTGGAAGCCGCGGATGCCTTCGGCGGGCTCGAAGTACGGTCCCATCTCGAACTGCTGGCGATTCGCGAACCAGCCCCGGATCGGGACCTGCAGTTCGTCCTGAACGCCTGCGTTCACGTACAGCCAAGCCGGTGAACCGGGGCCTGAGTTGCCGTACTTGTAGGTGCAGCCCACGGCTAGGTCCACGCCCCAGGCGTCGAATCGCAGATCCACAGAGCCGCCGGCGTGCGAGGCATCCCAGAGCGTCAGCCCGCCGTGGGAGCGTACGAGTCCGGTGATCGCAGGGATGTCCTGCCGCGCCCCGGACCGGTACTGGATGGCCTGCAGGGTCACCAGCGCGACGTCGTCGTCGAGGTGGTGGGCGAGTGCGTCTGGGGTGATGAGTTCGTGATCGGATTCCACAGGTACCGCCCCGGGCCCGCCGGACCCGTCGTTGTCCAGCGTGACCAGGAGCAGATCCATGGTCTCGGCGATCCCGGCGAGGATGTAGCGGTCGGTGGGGAAATTGGCGGCGTCGATGATGACCGTGCGGCGCCCCGGACGCGCTCGGATCGCGGCGACGCACAACTGGTAGAAGTTCGCCGACGTGGTGTCCTGGACCAGGGTCTGGCCCGGGCCCGCCCCGAGCGTCGCCCGTCCGAGCAGGTCACCGGTCTCCTCCGGCTCGTCGATCCAGTCCGACCAGCCGTCCACGAGTTCGGCCCCCCACTCCTCGGTGAGCAGGTCCTGGAGGGCCTGGCCGGTCGCCTTCGGCAGCCGGCCCAGGGAGTTGCCGTCCAGGTAACAGACCTCGGGGTCGGTGATGACGAAGGCATCGCGGAAACCCGCGAGCGGGTCGGTGGCGTCGAGGGCCGCGGCGGTGGATCGCAGCGTGGGGTCGCTCATGGTCACACGGTAGGGCGCTCGGCGGGTTGCGGCGCGTGCCTCAGGCGTTCGTCGGGAAACCCAGGTTGATCCCGCCGTGGGCCGGATCCGGCCAGCGGCTGGTGACGACCTTGCCGCGGGTGAAGAAGTGGAACCCCTCGGCCCCGTGGGCATGGGTGTCGCCGAACAGGGAGGCCTTCCAGCCGCCGAACGAGTAGTACGCCATCGGCACCGGGATGGGGACGTTGATCCCGATCATGCCCACCTGCACCTCGTTCTGGAACTTCCGCGCCGCGCCACCGTCGCACGTGAAGATCGCGGTGCCGTTGCCGAAGGGGTGGGCGTTGATGAGGTCCATGCCCTCCTCGAAGGATGTCACCCGCACGACGGAGAGCACGGGGCCGAAGATCTCGTCGGTGTAGATGCTCATATCGGGTGTGACGTGGTCGAAGAGCGTTGGTCCGAGCCAGAAGCCGTCGGCGGCGCCGTCGGGCTGCACCTCGCGACCGTCCACGACCAGCGTGGCCCCCTCGCCCACGCCCGCCTCGACGTATCCGGCGACCTTGTCCCGGTGTGCCCGAGTCACCAGCGGGCCCATGTCGCATCCGCGCCGGCCGTCGCCGGTGCGCAGTCCGGCCATGCGGGTGGAGATCGCCGTGATCAGGTCGTCGGCGATCGGCTCGACCGCCACTATGACGGAGATGGCCATACACCGTTCACCGGCCGAACCGAACCCGGCGTTCACGGCCGAGTCGGCGGTGAGATCCAGGTCGGCGTCGGGGAGCACCAGCATGTGGTTCTTGGCCCCACCGAGCGCCTGCACCCGCTTGCCGTGTGCCGTACCGGTCTCGTACACGTACTGCGCGATCGGCGTTGAACCGACGAACGAGATGGACGCCACGTCCGGGTGGGTAAGCAGGGCGTCCACGGCCACCTTGTCGCCGTGCACAACGTTGAAGACGCCGTCGGGCAGACCGGCCTGCTTCCACAGGTCGGCGATGTACATCGCGGCACTGGGGTCCTTCTCGCTGGGCTTGAGCACCACGGTGTTGCCCGCGGCGATCGCGATGGGGAAGAACCACATCGGCACCATGGCCGGGAAGTTGAACGGCGAGATGATGCCCACGACGCCCAACGGTTGGCGCAGGCTGTACACGTCGACCCCGGTGGACACCTGCTCGGAGTGGCCGCCCTTCAGCAGGTGGGCGTTGCCGCACGCGAACTCCACGACCTCCTGGCCGCGGCTCACCTCGCCGAGTGCATCGGACAGCACCTTGCCGTGCTCACCGGTGATGATGGCAGCCAACTCCTGCTTGTTCGCGTTGAGGAGTTCCCGGAAGCCGAAGAGCACCTCCATGCGCTTGGCCAGGGTCGACCGACCCCAGGTCTCAAAGGCGGTCCTGGCTACGGCCACGGCGGTGTCCACGTCCGAAGTCGAGGCGAAGTCCACGGTCTTGGTGATCTGGCCGGTGGCGGGGTCGTACACGTCACCGTGGCGCTGTGCGGTGCCGTCCCAGAGGCGACCGTCGATCCAGTGCGTGACTCGTTCGGTCATGGTTATCTCTCCTGTGTCGTCCGGCCGGGTCGGCCGGTGGGTCAACTGTCGAAACCCAGTCCGAGGCGGTCCAGCGTCCGCAGCCATAGATCGCGGCGTCCGCTCTGGTCGTCGGCCTTGGCCAGCGAGCGACGGGTCATGTCGATGACCAATTGTCTCGCAGGCTCCGGCGGGAACGGAAGCGGCTTGCCGCGTACCATCGCCAGGCGGGTGCGATCCGTCTGCTCCCGGAACAGCCTGTCGAGCAGAGTGTCCGCACCGAACCGCGACGCCCCGACCCCGAGGCCGGTGAAGCCGATGACGTAGCCCACCCGTCCCGAGTACGCCGAGCCCCAGAACGCGCTGAACCGCGAGCAGGTGTCGATCGCGCCGGCCCACGCGAACTCGATGGGCACGTCGAGGACCTGCGGGAACGTGTCGTGCAGGTGTTGCACCAGGCGGGCCGTGAGGTCGTCGTCGCGCTCCAGGCGGGACCCCGGGCGCTCGCCGGCGGCGTACACGGCGTCGTAGCCGCCGAAGAGGATCCGGTCGTCGTCGGTCAGCCGGTAGTAGTGGAACTGGTTGCCCGAGTCGCCGATGCCCTGGCGGTGGTTCCAGCCGAGGGAATCCCGCACGTCGGCGGGCAGCGGGGCAGTGGCGATCACGTGGTCGAAGACCGGTACCACGAACAGGTCAAGACGCTTGAGCAGCGGGGCGTGGGCGGCGGTGGTCAGCGCCACTTTCAGCGTCTCCACCCGGCCCCCGAAGGTGCGCACCGCCATCCCCGCGCCTGAGGGTTGCAGCGCCTCCACGCCGCTGTTCTCGTGGATGCGCACCCCGAGGTCCTCCGCAGCGCGGGCCAGCCCCCACGCCAGCCGGGCGGGATCCACGATGCCCACGTCCGGGTCCTGGATCGCCGCCAGGTACGTGGGGGAGTGGACCTCCTCGCGGATGCGATCGGTGTCCCACAACTCGACATCCACGCCATGGTCTTGCACCTTGCGCACGTGGTCGCGGGCGTGCTCGACCTGGTACCGCTCGGTGACCACTTGCAGGTCGCCGGTGCGGTGGTATCCGCAGTCGATGCCGAAGTCGGCGATGGTCTGCTCGATCCCGGCGAGATTGGCCAGGCCCATGGCGTGCAGGGTCGTGAACTCCTGCGGCCAGCGCTCGATGCCGTTGAGGTGCCCGTGGGTGATCGACGCCGACACAAAACCGCCGTTGCGGCCCGAGGCCGCGTTGGCGATGCGTCCACCCTCCAGCAGCACCACGTCGAGGTCGGGGCGGCGCTGCTTGGCGCGCACCGCCGTCCACAGTCCCGACAGGCCGGCGCCGACCACCACCAGGTCGGCCGTGGTGGCGCCCTCCAACGGCGCGCGCAGCGCCGGCCGCTGCGCCGAGGCCAGCCACAAAGGCTCGTGACGGGCGTCCTTCAGTGCGCGACGTGCCTGCTCGCCCGCTTGCTGGGCGAAAGGCATCAGGTCTCCTTGCGGCGGATCGTCCGGATCTGGGTCACCAGCACGAGTGCCAAGGCGATGAAGAACATCGCGGAGGCGATCACATTGGCTTGCGCCGGGATGCCGCGGGTGGCCGACACGTACACGAACTTCGGGAACGTCGTGAACTGCCCCGAGTTGAAGTTCGTGATGATGAAGTCGTCGAACGACAGCGAGAACGCGAGCAGCGCCGCCGCGGCGATACCAGGGGCCACCAATGGCAGAGTGATTCGCCGGAACGCCTCCCGCTCACTGGCGTACAGGTCCATGGCGGCCTGCTCCAGCCGGGGGTCGAGGCTGGCGAGGCGGGCCTTGACGGTGACCACCACGAAGCTGATGCAGAACATCACGTGGGCGATGAAGACCGTCCAGAAGCCCAGGGGCACGAAGATGTTCAGGAACAGTGCCAGCAGCGACGAACCAAGGACGACCTCGGGGGTCGCCATCGGCAGGAAGATGGTGAGGTTGGTCGTGCCGCGTCCGCGGAACTGGTAGCGCACCAGGGCGAACGCGATGAGCGTGCCGAGCAGCGTCGAGACGATGGTCACGCCCAGTGCCAGCACGATCGAATTGACGACCGACTCGCAGACCTGCGGCGCACCGCAGGGGTTCTTCCAGTTGTCCAGCGTGAAGCCCTGCCAGACGATGTTCGTCCGGCCGGCATCGTTGAACGAGAACACGAACGTGTATGCCACAGGCAGCAGCAGATACGCGAACGCGATGACGGCGTAGACCTTCAGGGCGTTGTTCCCGAACCAGGTGCGCATCCGAACGGAGGCCGGGGCCTTGGGTGCGACGTCGGCGCTCATACCAGTTCCTCCGTTCCCATACGGCGGATATACAGCAGGACCAGCACCAGGATCGTGGCCATCAGGATGAACGACAGCACCGCCGCAGTCGGGTAGTCGTTCACGCTCAGGAAGGTGTACTCGATCCGGTTACCGATCATCGTGTTCGAGGGCCGTCCCAGCAGCGCCGCGTTGACGTAGTCGCCGGCCGCGGGGATGAATGTCAGCAGCGTGCCGGCCACGACCCCCGGCAGCGACAGGGGCCAGGTGACCTTGCGGAACCCCGTGAAGGGCTTGGCGTACAAGTCGCCGGAGGCCTCGATGAGCCGCCTGTCCACCCGCTCCAGACTGGCGTAGATGGGCAGTGTCATGAAGGGCAGGAAGTTGTAGGTCAGACCCATGATGACGGCGAACGCCGACGGGTACACGCCGGCGGTCTCACCGACGAGTCCCACTGATCGCAGGATCGCCACGACGGGTCCCTCATCGGCGAGGATCTGCCGCCAGGCCACGGTGCGCAGGATGAAAGACACGAAGAACGGTGCGATCACCAGGACCAGCAGGATGTTGCGGTAGCGGCCGCCCTTGAACGCGATCGCGTAGGCCAATGGGTAGCCGATCGCCAGTGCGAGCACAGTCGCGAGGCCCGAGTAGAGGAACGAGCGGAACAGCGGGACGTAGTAGGTGCTGTCGGTGAGGGTGTCGATGTAGTTCGCGAAGTGGAACGTCTGCTCGAACTCACCGACGTCGCCGCCGGGGACCGGCGTCATGAGGCTCGTGCCGAACAGAGTCACCAGGGGAACGACGAAGAAGATCGTCAGCCACAAGAGGCCCGGGAGCAGCAGCCAGTACGGCGTGAACCTGCCGCTCTTCTGCGGCCGGTTCTTGTGGGGTTGCTCCTCGATGGTCTCACCGAGGGCGGCGGCGATGGACATTCAGCTCACCACCACCGCGTCGGGGTCGATCTCGACACCGGCATTGATGTCCTCATGCCCGTCGAGGACGAAGCCGTGCATCGGCAACCAGGTGAGTCGGACCCGTGACGCCACCGGCATCAGGCCATGCACGTCGAGGTTCTGCGCGAAGACGTTGATGGTGTCCCCGCCGCCGGTGCGCACCTCGTATTGGGTGCTCACGCCCAGGAAGCTCGCGGACTCCACGACGCCGTCCACGAAGTTGCCGTGCGACGGTGCGGGAGCGCTCTGGTCGAGTGGGCCGATGTTGATCTTCTCGGGTCGCACGCCCACCAGCACGCTGGAGCCGGTCGCGAGGTTCACTCCGTCGGCCACACGGGCCTTGGGCATCTCGAACCGGCCGTCGGAGTCCTCGAGGATGACAGTGTCACCTTCGGTGGCCGCGACCTTGGCCGGGAAGAGGTTGGACTGTCCCAGGAAGTTGGCGACGAAGGCCGTTCGTGGCGACTCGTAGAGTTCGGTGGGCGGCCCCATCTGCTCGATGATCCCGTTGTTCATCACCGCGACCGTGTCGGCCATGGTCATGGCCTCCTCCTGGTCGTGGGTGACGTGGATGAAGGTCAGGCCGACCTCGGTCTGGATGCGCTTGAGTTCCAGCTGCATCTGGCGGCGCAGCTTGAGATCCAGGGCACCGAGCGGCTCATCGAGCAGGAGCACCGCGGGACGGTTCACGATGGCCCGGGCCAGCGCCACGCGCTGTTGCTGGCCGCCGGACAGTTGCAGCGGCTTGCGCTCGGCGACCTGTTCGAGCTGGATCAGCTTGAGCGCCTCGGCCACCTGCGCGTCCGCGTCCTTGATGCCGCGACGCTTCAGTCCGAAGGCCACGTTCTCGGCGATGTTCATGTGGGGGAAGAGGGCGTAGTTCTGGAAGACCGTGTTCACCGGCCGCCGGTAGGGCTTCTCGTAGGTGATGTCGGCGTCGCCGATGCGGATGCGGCCCCCGGTGGGAGCCTCCAGCCCGGCGACCATGCGCAAGGTGGTGGTCTTGCCACACCCGGACGGGCCGAGGAGGGCGAAGAACGAGCCCTGCGGCACGTGCAGGCTCAGGTCGTCGACGGCGGTGAACTCACCGAACGACTTGGTCAGGTTCTCGAGGTACAGGTCGCCCTCGGCCTTGGTGATGTCGGTTTTGCTCATGACTTCCTATCCTTGGATGACTCGGCCGAACTCGTCGGTGTACTGGACTTGTTCCTCGGGGGTGAGGGGGCGGAAAACGAAGGCGCTCTGAAGGATCTCCTCCGTGGGGAAGATCCATGGGCTCTCGGCCAGTGCCGGGTCGATCTTCATCATCTCTTCCTTCGCCCCCTGCACCGGACACACGTAGTTGACGTACGCGGCCACCTCGGCGGCGATTTCGGGGCGGTAGTAGAAGTCCATGAGTGCCTGCGCGCCCTTGGGGTTGGCCGCGGTGATCGGGATGAGCAGGTTGTCGCTCCACAGCGTGCCGCCGGTGTCTGGCAGGGCGAACTCCCACTTGTCGCCCTCTTCGGCGTTGATCTGGAAGATGTCCCCGGACCAGGCGATGGCCGCCCAGGCCTGCTCGTTGATGAGGTCCTCCTTGTAGGAGTTGCCCTTCACCTGCTTGACCTGGCCCGAGTCGACCTGCTGCTGCAGGACGTCGAGACCGGCCATGAACTGCTCGTCGGTGAACTGCTCGGAGAGGTCGACGCCCTGCGAGAGCATGATGAAACCGATCGTGTCGCGCATCTCGGAGAGCACCACCACCTTGCCCTTGAGTTCGGGGTTCCACAGGTCGTTGATGGTCCGCAGGCCGTTGGGGATGCGCTCCTTGTTCCACGCCAAGCCGGCGAAACCGGACTGCCACGTCAGCGAGTACTCGCGGCCCGGGTCGAACTGGACATCCTTGAGCGCCGGGAGGATGTTCTTCTTGTTGGGCACGGTCTGCTCGTCGATGGGCGCCGTGTACCCCTTGCGGATCCACTCCGCGACCAACCAGTCGGTGGGGGTGACGAGGTCGTAGCCGATGTTCTGGCCGTTGGCCAACTGCGGTGCGACTTTGCCGTTGAAGGAGACGTTGTCGTCGATGTCCTCGCGGTACTCGACGGTGTAGCCGGTCTCCTCCTCGAACTGCACGAGGGTCGGGTAGGTGCGGGATTCCTCGTCGTAGTCCAGGTACAGCGTCCAGTTGGCCCACACGATGGTCTTGCTGTCACCGCCGCCCTGCGGCTGCAGGTTGTTGCCCGTGCCGCCGCGCGTGCCGCAGGCTGCGAGGAAGGCAGCTGCACCGGCGGCGCCCATGGAACTGAGAAAGCCCCGCCGCGACATCGCGTGCTTGAGGAACTCGGTCCTCGGGTCCTTGTCCGCCACTTATTCGCCCTTTCCGGTGAAGATGGTGCGGTGCCACGGCTTGTGGCTGTCGCCGGTGATGTCGAAGGATACGTGTTTCACCTGCGTGTATTCCTCGAACGAGTACGTACTCATGTCCTTGCCGAATCCGGACTGCTTGAAGCCGCCGTGCGGCATCTCCGAGACGATCGGGATGTGGTCGTTGATCCACACGCAGCCGGCCTGGACCTCCCGGCTGGCCCGGTGGGCCCGCACGACGTCGGTGGTCCAAGCGGACGCCGCCAGGCCGTACGGGGTGTCATTGGCCAGCCGGATGGCTTCGTCGTCGTCGTCGAAGGGCAGCGCGACGAGCACGGGTCCGAAGACCTCCTCCTGCACGATCTCGGAATCCTGGGCCGCGCCGATGATCAGCGTCGGACGGTAGAAGCAGCCGGGGCCCTGTGGGATGTGTCCTCCGCAAGCGACCTTCGCGCCATCGGCGACCGCGCGCTCGACCATGGCCGCGACCTTCTCCTGCTGGGCCGCGCTGATCAGCGGTCCGATGTCGGTCCTCGCGTCGAGGGTGTCCCCGAGCACGACCGCGTCCATGACTTGTGACACCCCGTCGACGAACCGGTCGAACAGGCTGCGGTGGACGTAGGCCCGGGTGGCCGCGGTGCAGTCCTGCCCGGTGTTGATGAGGCTGCCGGCGACCGCGCCCTGGATGGCTGCCTCGACGTCGGCGTCCTCGAAGACGATGAAGGGGGCCTTGCCGCCGAGCTCCAGGTGCACGCGCTTGAGCCCGGCCATCGCCACCTCCGCCACGCGGTGGCCCACGCGAGTGGATCCGGTGAAGGACACCATCCGCACCTCGGTGTGGCCGATCAGGGCCTCGCCGGCGACCGGCCCCGTGCCGGTGATGACGTTGAAGACCCCGTCGGGCATCCCCACCGCAGTGGCATCCTCGGCGAGCATGAGACTGGTGAGCGGCGTCAATTCGCTGGGCTTGAGGACGATCGTGTTGCCCGCGGCCACGGCCGGCAGCATCTTCCACATCGCCATCTGCAAGGGGTAGTTCCACGGGGCGATGGAGCCGACCACGCCGATCGCCTCCCGGCGCACCGTCGAAGTGTGGGTGCCGTCCCACTCCGCGGCCGCCGAGCCCTGCAGGTGCCGTGCCGCCCCGGCGAAGAAGACGACGTTGTCGATGGAGCCCGGGACATCGAACTCGCGCGTGAGCCGGATCGGTTTCCCGGCCTGCTTCGACTCGACCTGTGCGTACTCCTCGGCACGTTCGGACAAGCGCCGGGCCAACGCGTGCAGGACCTCACCGCGCTCGGCGGGGGCCGTCCTGGACCACACCGGGAAGGCGGCCTTGGCCGCGGCGACCGCCGCATCGACATCCGCCGCGGTCGCGAGGCGCAACTCCTCGATCACCGAGCCGTCGGCAGGGTTGGTGATCGCCAGGACGTCGCCGGCGCCATCGGCCGCCCGGCCGTCGATCCACTGCCCTGCGATCATCCACGCTCCTGAGATCTGGGTCACTATTTCGCGATAATACATAGGATCACGACGACGGAAAGCGTTCTATTCAAGATCTTTTGTGACTGATTCAGTGATGAGGTGCCTCCCGGGCTGCTGAAGGCGCCCGCGCCACGGTTGGCGCGGCTGAACTGGATCGTGCCCGGGCGCGCCCACCGCCCGGGTGAGGGCGTTGGAAATCCGCACATCGGGGAGAGGTACGGACGATCCTGTTCGCTCCCGGGTATCCGTATCCCTCACGCCCTCGGTCCAGCGGGTCGTCGCCCGGAAGGCGTTGGAGATACGTACATCGGGGAGCGACAGAGACGGTCGGTTCCACTCCCGGGTATCCCTACCCCGACGCCCTTGTGCCGACTCGACGGGACCGGGTTACCGTGACCACGTGGGTGACAACGGCCGGGAGTTCAGTCGGCGGGACCTGGCCGGATGGCTGGAGGGTCCCAAGGCCAGCCTGGAGGACCAGGGGTTCGAGTTCGGGTACAAGGGGCAACGCCTCGGGCTGCCGGAGAGCGGCCCCGGGGCCGTGGCCGGGGTCGGTCGGCGGTTTCTGGCCCTGACGATCGACTGGTTGGCGTGCGTACTCATCGCGAACCTGGTCAGTTCCGGCCAGCCGCCGGCGTTCCTGCCGCTGGTGATCTTCTTCGTCGAGGTCGCGTTGTTGACCGCGTTGACCGGGTCGAGTTTCGGGCAGCGCATCGTGGGCATCCGCGTCGTCAGCCTCACAAGGGGCCGGCTCGATCCGGCCCGGGCGGCACTGCGCACCCTGCTGCTGTGCCTGGTGGTCCCCCCGTTGGTGTTCGACCGCGACCAACGCGGCCTGCACGACAAAGCTGCGAACTCGGTAGCGGTGCGGATGGGCCGCCCACAGCCGGACGCGTAGCGGTCAGCGACGCGGGGGTCGCATTGCGCGCGTCGACTTGGGGATGGGGCCCTTCGGCATCGGCAGCGGCTGGTTGCTCAGCGCCTCGAGTCGGCGGCGGACTTCGGTGACCTGCCCCGGGGACAAGGTCTTCGGCAGTTTGCGGATGGTCTTCACCAGGCGGTTGATGGGGACCTGGCCTTCTTCGCGACCCATCGCGTACTCGTGGAAGCCGATATCCGGCACGAACCGGGCCTCGCGCTTCTGCTCGGTGCGCAGCAGGTTGCTCACCCGCGAGCCGTTGCCCTCACCCACGAGGATCACCCCGGGGCGGCCGATGACCCGGTGGACGATGTCCTGGTTCTTCGTGACCGCCACCGCCGGAGTGACGAACCAGCCCTTGCCCAGCGTGTTCAGCACGGCGGCCGCGGCTCCGGGCTGCCCCTCGATCTGGCTGTACGCGGCGCGCTCCGCGCGGCGACCGAGCACGATGGACGCTGCCAGCAGGCCGGTGCTCACGCCGACGAGCATGAGCCACCAACTACCGATCAGGGCGCAGATCGCCGCCGCGATGACGATGGGCAGGAGGAACCAGCCCAGCAGGATCCAGCCGATCCGGGGATCGGACTGCTTGGTCATCTGATAGGTCTGGCGGATCTGCGCCAGACGTCCGGGGGAGCCGTCCTTACGTGCCATGGGCCAAGACTACGTGGTGGCGCGGACGGCGACCGCCTGCCGGTACAGCCGCCCTGCGCGGTAACTGGAGCGCACGAGGGGGCCGCTCATGACGCCCAGGAAACCGATCTGCTCCGCCACCACCGCCAGATCGTCGAACTCCGCCGGCTCGACCCACCGCACGACCGGGTGATGGCGGGGTGTCGGGCGCAGGTACTGGGTGATGGTCAGCAGGTCGCAGCCCGCAGCGCGTAGGTCCTGCATGGTCGAGCGCACCTCCTCGAGCGTCTCGCCCAGACCCAGGATGAGATTCGATTTCGTCACCAGCCCGGCCTCGCGCGCCAGTGTCAGGACCGCCAGGGACCGCTCGTAGCGGAAGGCCGGGCGGATGCGCTTCATGAGCCGGGGGACGGTCTCGACGTTGTGGGCCAGGACCTCCGGGGAGGCGTCAAACACCTGGGCCAGCAGGTCGGGTTCCCCGGAGAAGTCGGGGATGAGCACCTCGACGCCGCAGCCGGGAACCCCGGTGTGGATCTCCCGCACAGTCTGTGCGTACAGCCAGGCCCCCTGGTCGGGCAGGTCGTCGCGCGCGACGCCGGTGACGGTGGCGTACCGCAAGCCCATGGTTGCCACCGTCTGCGCAACACGCGCCGGCTCATCGCGGTCCAGCGGCTGTGGCCGACCGGTCTCGATCTGGCAGAAGTCGCAGCGCCGGGTGCATTCGTCCCCACCGATGAGGAACGTGGCCTCGCGATCCTCCCAGCATTCGTAGATGTTCGGGCAGCCGGCCTCCTGGCACACGGTGTGCAGACCCTCGTCGGCGACAGTACGCCGGATCTCGTGGAACTGCGGGCCCATCACGGCACGGGTCTTGATCCACGGCGGTTTGCGCTCGATGGGCACCTCGGCGTTGCGCACCTCCAGGCGCAGCAGTTTGCGCCCGTCGGGGGAGGGAGTCGCCATGCGCACCAGCCTACGCCCGGCCACGGGGACCGACCATGTGGTAGCGGTCCTGCAGCAGTGCGCCGACAGCGATCGTCGCCATGGCCACGACAACCCACACGTAGGCGGTGATCCACGGCCTGACCATGAGCTCCCCGATGGCCCTGGTGAGGGTCCAGTCGGCGGAGTCCGCCCCTGACAGGGTCCACGACGCGTGGATGAACAGCGCCGCAACGCCGCAGGTCAGCGCGGTCAGTCCGCTGGCCACCAGCAGCGGTCGCTGGCGCGGGCGCCCGAGGGCGAGCAGCGCGGCGCCGGCGGCCACGATGCCGAGCACTGCCGGGAGGAAGGCGGCGCGCACGATGTTGATCGGCAACCGCATCCAGTCCGGCGGCAGGGGCACCGGCACGGTGAGGCCGGGTAGGTCAAGTGCGTCCAACGGGACCTGGACCGGGCCCACACCGGCCGTCTTGCCCGCCAGCAGTTCGTCGAGATCGATGTGCGCCCGTCCGGATTCCAGATCGGCCGACAGGCCGGGCCGGCCCAGCGCGTCGGCGTCCAGCCAGGCAAGGAAGGCGTTGTGGGCCTGCGTGGATGCCTCCAGGAGCAGACGCTGACCGGGCTGGGATTCCACCGCGGACCCCACCACCGTTGCGACCGCCGGCTCGGCACCGTCGAGCAGCGAGTCAACCGGCCCCGCCAGTGCCGGAACGTTGCGGGACACGAAGTCCCGCGCCGAGCCCAGGACTTGTGTCGTGGCGCGATCGGTGATCTCCCGGTCGACGTCCTCGATCTGCAGCACCCGGGTCATGGCTGCCTCGAACCATGCCTCGTCCAGGACCCGCTCGTTGAGCCACCACGAGGCGGGGGCGACCAGCCAGCCCAGGATCCACACGATGGTCGCGACTGCGACCCCGGTGGCTCTCACGGCTTTCTGCTCCCGGCCAGCATGGGGGCGAGGCCGGCTATGTGGTGGGCGACCTCCTCGATGCTCACGTCGTGGCCTGTCTCCCGCTGCAGCGAGGTCACCCCCGCGTCGGAGATCCCGCAGGGAACGATCCGGTCGTAGGCGGCCAGGTCGCAATCGACGTTCAGTGCGAAGCCGTGCATCGTCACCCCGCGAGCCACCCGGACCCCGATGGCGGCGATCTTGCGGGCCGGGGTGTGTGCGACCCACACCCCGCTGCGACCCGGCACCCTTTCCCCGGTCACCCCGTACCTCGCGCACACGGTGATGAGTAACTCCTCCAGCCGGCGCACGTAACTGACCACATCGAGCGGTTCGGGCAGTCGCATGATCGGGTAGCCCACGAGTTGGCCGGGGCCGTGCCAGGTGATCCGGCCACCCCGGTCCACGTCGATGACCCGGCTGCCATCCAGCGGCAGATCTTCTGGCTGGGTGCGGCGGCCGGCGGTGTAGACGCCCTCGTGCTCGAGCAGGAGCAGGGTGCCCGGCATGTCTCCGGCCACGACGGCCTGGTGGATCTCCCGCTGCAACTCCCAGGCCTCGAGGTACTCGACCATGCCGAGCCGGCGGACCTGGGGTCCGGCGGTGTCGATCGAGGGCAGAGGCACCCCACCAGCGTAGGCCGGACGGCGGGGGCGATGCTTCCGCGGAGCTTGAGCCGAAGGCGGGAGAGTTGCCGTTGTCGGGGAGTGGTTCTGCACGGTTGGGTCGCTCCCGGCTGTACGTTTCGCTCCCGCCTGGGGCTGTGGTTCAGCCGAGCGCCGCTTCGATCATCGACCGGATGTCGGGCTGTTCCCACTGGAAGCCGTGCGCCCTCAGAACTCCCGGGGCGATCCTTTGGCTGGCCAGGGTGTCCTCCGCGAACTCCCCGAGCACCACCTTCAGCGCGAACCCGGGGACAGGCACAACCGCAGGCCGGTGGAGCACCGCTCCCATCACGCGGGTCACTTCGGCGTTGGTGACCGGATCCGGACCCACGAGGTTCACCGGCCCGCGAACATCGTTGCTGAGCATCCACGTAAGGGCGCGCACCTCATCATTGAGGGAGATGGCCGACCAGTACTGGCGGCCGGATCCGAGCTTCCCGCCGATGCCGGCCTTGAAGATGGGGAACAGTCGCTGCCACGCGCCGCCGTCGGAGGACACGACCAGACCGGTGCGCGCGAACGCGACCCGTACGCCGGCATCGATCGCGGGCTGCGTCGCGGCCTCCCAGCGCTCCACCACCGACGCCAGGAAGCCGCCGCCCTGGGGGCCGCTCTCATCGGTCAGCCGGTCACCGGTGTCGCCGTAGTAGCCGATGGCCGATCCGCTGATCAGAACCGACGGTCCGCCTTCGGCCTTCGCCATGGCGCGAGCGATGGTGCCAGTACCGTCGACCCGGCTGTCGAGGATCTGCTTCTTGTGCGCGTCCGTCCATCGCCTGTCCCCGATACCGGCGCCGGCGAGGTGGACGATCGCGTTCAGCCCGGCGAGCAGGTCCGGATCGAGGTCAGTGCCTGGCTGCCAGCGGATCTCGTCGGCGGCCCCGGGGGGACGTCGGACGAAGGTGACGACCTGATGACCCTCTGCCCGAAGGTGCCCCGCCAGGGCTGATCCGATAAGTCCCGTTGCTCCCGTTATGCCGATGTGCATGTTCCCAGTTTGGGGGACGTCGCCGTCGCCGCAAGCCGACTAGGCTCGGGGCTCGTGTGGGAACTCCTGACTTCCGTACTGCCACTGGGCCTGGCTGCTGCCGTCACCCCCACCCTGTTCGCCCTGCAGGTTCTCGTGGTGTCAGGCCCGCACTGGCAGACCCGTGCGCGGTCGGTGGTGGTCGGCGCGGGCGCGGTCTTCCTCGTGGTCTTCGCCCTTGTGCTGGGCGGGTTGAGCCAGTTGCCGGGCGCCGGCACCGGGACGAAACCGCGCTGGGAATACGTGATCGAACTCGGCTGCGGGCTCATCCTGATGCTCGCCGCGATCTGGATGCTGCGCCCGCATCCGGAGGCTGACGCGCGACTGGAGAAAAAGGTCGAGGGTTATGCCGATCATGCGTCGCCGTGGATGTTCGCGGGACTCGCGGCCTACATGAGCGTCACGGACTTCTCGACCCTGGTCATCCTGCTGCCCGCTCTGCACGACGTCACGAATTCGGCGGTTCCGGTGGCGGGCAAGGCGCTGGTGGTGGCGCTGTTGTACGGCTGCGCGCTGCTACCGGTCGTCGGGCCGCCGTTGGCCGTGCGGGTGGCCGGCGACCGGGGCGTGCAGGCGATGAAGCGGCTGTACGCACTGGTCATGGGTCACCAGTTGCAGGTCATGGGGGCAGTGGCGGGCGCCGTCGGGGTGATCCTCATCTTCCGCGGGGTCAGCGGGCTCTGGTGAGCCGGTGCCGTGGCCCGCTGTGTTACAGGTCCGCCTCGAAGTCGCCTGCCTCCAGCCGGACCTTCATCAGCGACAGGAAGCGGGCAGCGTCGGCGCCGTCCACCAGGCGGTGATCGTAGGTCAGGGCCAGGTACACCATGGATCGCACGGCGATGGCCTCGTTGCCCGCGTCGTCCGTCACCACGACCGGGCGCTTGACAACCGCACCGGTGCCCAGGATGCCCACCTGCGGCTGATTGATGATCGGGGTGTCGAACAACGCGCCGCGACTGCCGGTGTTCGTCAGCGTGAACGTACCCCCGGACAACTCGTCGGGGCTGACCTTGTTCGTGCGTGTGCGCTCGGCGAGGTCGGCGATCTTGCGGGCCAGACCCGCGATGTTGAGATCCCCGGCGTGACGGATCACGGGGACCAGCAGTCCGCGCTCGGTGTCTACTGCGACGCCGAGGTGCTCGCCGTCGTGGTAGGTGACAGTGCCGGCCTCCAGATCCATGCTCGCGTTCAGCTGCGGGAACTGCCGGAGCGCCTCGCAGGTGGCTCTCGCGAAGAACGGCATGTAGGTCAACTTCACGCCTTGTCGGGCGAAGAAGTCGTCCTTCACTGCCTGCCGAAGTTGCGCGATGCGGGTGACATCGACCTCCAGGACGGTGGTCAACTGGGCTGACATGGCCAGGGACTCGACCATGCGGGTGGCGATCACCTTGCGCAGGCGGCTCATCGGCTCGGTGCGGCCGCGCAGGTGCGCCATCTCGGTCCGTGCTGGGGCAGGGGCCGTGGGCGGTTTCGGAGCGGGGGCGGGCGCTGCGGCCGGTGGCGCCGTCTTGGCCTCGGCGGCAGCCAGAACGTCCTGCTTGCGGATCCTGCCACCGACACCGGTGCCCTTCACCGTGGCCAGATCCACGCCCTTCTCGTTGGCGAGCTTGCGCACGATGGGGGTCACGTAGACGGTGTCCTGACCCGGGGCCGTCGCGGCCGGAGCCGCCGCCGGAGCCGTGGGGACTGGAGCCGCTGCCGGAGGTGCCGGAGCCACCGGGGCGGGAGCGGGCTGGGCGGGAGCGGGAGCGGCCAGAGCCGCAGCCGGGGCGGCGCCCGGTGCGCCGATGACGGCGAGGACCGCACCTACCTCCACGGTCTCGTCCTCGCTCACCCGGATCTCGGTGAGCACGCCGGCGATCGGGGCGGGGATCTCGGTATCCACCTTGTCCGTGCTGACCTCGAGCAGTGGCTCATCGACGGCGACGGCGTCGCCGACCTGCTTGAGCCAGCGGGTGACCGTGCCCTCGGTGACGCTCTCGCCGAGAGCCGGCAGAGCCACCGTGGTTCCCTCGCCGGCCGGCTGGGCTGCAGGGGCAGCAGCTGCCGGAGCGGGTTCGGGCTCGGGCTCGGGTTCGGGTTCGGGCTCGGGAACCGGCGCCGCGGCAGCGGGGGGCTGTTCGGCTGGGGCCGGGGCGGCAGCCGCCTCGGAGGAGTCGGCTATGACGGCGAGCTCCGCGCCCACCTCGATCACTTCGTCCTCCTGTGCCCGGATCTCGGTGAGCACCCCGGAGACGGGGGAGGGGATCTCCGTGTCGACCTTGTCCGTGCTGACCTCCAGCAACGGTTCGTCGGCACTGACGGTGTCGCCGACCTGCTTGAGCCAGCGGGTGACGGTCCCCTCGGTGACGGACTCGCCGAGTTGGGGCATCGTGACCGAAGTCGCCATGAGTGTCTCCTTGCGATCAGGCGTGCGCGTGCAGGGGTTTGCCGGCCAGCGCGAGGTGTGTCTCGCCCATGGCCTCGTTCTGAGTGGGGTGGGCATGCACGAGGGCTGCGACATCCTCGGGGTACGCCTCCCAGTTGTAGATCAACTGCCCCTCGCCGATGAGTTCGCCGACCCGGCTGCCGACCATATGGATGCCGACCACCGGGCCGTCCTTCTGGCGCACGAGCTTGATGAAGCCCTGGGTGGCCAGGATCTGGCTCTTGCCGTTGCCCCCGAGGTTGTACTCGTAGGTCTCGATCTCGCCGAACTTCTCCGCCGCCTGGGCCTGCGTGTAACCGACGGAGGCGACTTCGGGCTCGCAGTAGGTGACGCGCGGGATGCCGGCCTCGTCGATCGGTGCAGGATTGCGCCCTGCCAAGTGCTCGGCCAGGTAGATGCCCTGGGCGAATCCACGGTGCGCCAGCTGCAGGCCAGGGACGATGTCGCCGACCGCGTAGACGCCGGGCACGTTGGTCTGTAGGTGGTCGTCCACCGGCACGAAACCCCGGTCGAGAGTGACCCCGTTCTCCTCGTACCCGACACCGGAGGTGCGGGGCCCGCGGCCCACCGCGACCAGCAGCACGTCGGCGGTGAGGCTGGTCCCGTTCTCCAGCGCGACCGTGACGGACGAGTCGTCCTGGGTCGCGCTCGTGAACTTCACACCCGTGTGGAACGCGATCTTGCGCTTGCGGAAGGCCCGCTCCAGGGCCTTCGAGCAGGCCTCGTCCTCAGCCGGCACCAGATGGGGTAGGGCCTCGACGATGGTGACCTCGGTGCCGAAGGAGGTCCAGACGCTGGCGAACTCAACGCCGATCACGCCGCCGCCAAGCACGATCGCGGTCTTGGGAACCCAGTCCATCTGCAGAGCCTGGTCGCTGGTGATGATGCGACCGCCGATTTCCAGGCCGGGCAGCGAACGGGCGTAAGAACCGGTCCCCAGGACCACCGCGCGTCCGCGATAGGTCTGTCCGGCGACCTCCACCGCGTCCCTGCCGACCAGTTTCCCGGTGCCGGTGACGTAGGTGATGTCCCGGCCCTTCACCAAACCTTGCAGGCCCTTGTACAAGCGGTTGACGACACCGTCCTTGTACGAGTTGACCTTGGGCATGTCGATACCTTGCAGGGTCGCCTGCACCCCGAAGGCAGCACTCTCGCGGGTGGAGTCCGCCACCTCGGCGGCGTGCAAGAGGGCCTTGGTGGGGATGCAGCCCCGGTGCAGGCAGGTGCCACCGAGCTTGTCCTCCTCGATGAGGGCGACCTTCTTGCCCAGTTGCGACGCCCGCAGCGCGCAGGCATAGCCACCGCTGCCACCGCCCAGGATCACGATGTCGAACAGGTCCTCGGCCACATCTCTCCTCACGTCGGTACCAGTGGCATCCTCTCAGCAGATGCGGGTACTGGGCTACCTGGATGCCTACCGAGCCGCGTCGCGGGCGAGTTGGATCAGGGTGCGGGCCGCGAACCCGGTGCCGCCCTTGGGCGTGTACCCGTGGGGGGTCGCTTCGTTGAACGCCGGACCGGCGATGTCAAGGTGGGCCCAGGGCTGCTCGGAGGGGACGAACGCCTCCAGGAACAGCCCCGCGACCAGCATGCCGCCGTACTGCTCGCCGATGTTCTTCATGTCGGCCACCGGGGACTTCAGGCTGGCGCGCAGCGCCTCGGGCAGGGGCATCGGCCAGAACCGCTCGCCGACCTGTTCACCGGCTGCCTGCACACGACCGGCCAGTTCGTCGCGGTTCGACATCACGGCGGCGACATGGGTGCCCAGTGCGATCATCTGCGCACCGGTCAACGTGGCGACGTCGAGCAGTACGTCCGGGTGCTGTTCGGCTGCCAACGCGAGTGCGTCGGCCATCACCAGGCGCCCCTCCGCGTCGGTGTTCAAGACCTCCACCGTGGTGCCGTCGCGCATGGTGATGACATCACCGGGGCGCTGGGCGGTGCCGCTGGGCATGTTCTCCGCACAGGCGAGGTACGCGCTGATCCGCACGGGCAGGCCGAGTTCGGCGATGGTGCGGGTGGCGGCGAGGACTGCGGCGGCCCCGGCCATGTCGCACTTCATGGTCTCCATCGACTTCGGGGGCTTCAGTGACAGACCGCCGGAGTCGAACGTGATGCCCTTGCCCACGAACGCAAGGTGGCGTTTGGCGTCTTTCGGCGCGTACTCCAGGTGGACCAGGCGCGGGGGATTGGCCGATCCCTGCCCGACGCCCATGATGCCGCCCATGGACTCCCGCAGCAGCCGTTCGGGTTCCCACACGCTCACCTTGACCGGCAGGCCCTTGCACTGCTTCTTGGCGGTGGCGGCGAACGCAGCCGGGGTCAAGCGCACGGGCGGTTCGTTGACCAGATCGCGTGCGAGTCCGGCCGCCTTCACGTCGGCCACCGATTTGCGCTTCACCGCAGACCGCGCGGCACGCGGGGCCGTGGTGGCGACAGTGATCGCGCCGACGGGATCGGTGGCGGGGGACCCGGTGATCTTCAGCGGGACATGGGCGCCGAGCAGCGCCCCCTCACAGGCCGCGGCGAGCAGCGACTGCGATCCGGTGGGCAGGGCGACGACCACGCTCTTGACAGCGCCGGCGGCACGCACCGCCGCCCCCGCCGCTTCTCGCACGGCGACGGCGTCGGGTTTCCCGGGCACCCCGACAGCGATCACCGAGTCCGCCACCAGCGGCCCCGGGGCCGGTATCCGCCACGTCTGACCGCGCTCCGCGGTGCAGCCGATCCGCTCGAGGTCGCGCGCGATTGTGCGGCGCACGGCGGTGGGCAGCGAGCCGCTGACGATCTTGAGGGCGTCGTCCTTGGTCACCCCCACCACAACCACCTGGGCACGGGCAGATGTCACATCGCCGTCGCTGATGCGCAATGTCGTCACGCGAGAACCTCCTAGCTCCTGCAGCCAACCCTATGTCGCGACGTCAGCGGATACCGTGGGGCAATGTCCAGCCACGCACCTGTCCTTTCCCCGCTGCACGAGGTCCATGTCCCTGCCGGCGCCAAGTTCGCGGACTTCGCGGGATGGTCGATGCCGTTGGAGTACACCGGTGTGATCGCCGAGCACACAGCGGTGCGCGACGCGCTGGGGGTCTTCGACGTGTCCCACCTGGGGACACTGACCGTGCGGGGCCCGGTCCAGGCACTCAACACCGTGCTCACCAACGACCTCGACCGTCTCGAGTCCGGGCAGGCGCAGGACACGTTGTGCCTGAACGAGGCCGGGGGCGTGGTCGACGACCTCATCGCCTACCGTGTCGGCGCCGCTGAGTTCCTGCTCATCCCCAATGCGGCCAATTGCGTCGAGGTGGCCGAGCGCGTGGCGGCCGGGGGCCTCGAGGTCGCTGACGTGACCCGTGAGATCGCGATCATCGCGGTGCAGGGCCCTGGATCGGACGACTGGGTCGCCCGGTCCGGAATCCCGGAACTGGACTACATGTCCTTCGGCACGGCAATCGTGGCCGGCGTGGCGTGCACCGTTTGCCGCACTGGTTACACCGGCGAACGGGGGGTCGAGATCCTGGCACCCGCTGGCTCGGCGGCAGTGGTGTGGGACGAGGTGGTCGCCGCGGGCGCCACGGCCTGCGGCCTCGGCGCACGCGACACGTTGCGGACTGAGATGGGCTATCCGTTACACGGCCACGAACTGCGACCCGATGTCCCCGCGCGGTGGTCCTCGGTGGCCTGGGCGGTGGTCACGGACAAAGGCGAATTCGTCGGTCGGCAGCCGTTCGTGGACACCGAGCCCGCCCGCAAGATCGTTGGGCTGCGGGTGACTGGTCGCGGCGTTCCGCGTGCCGACATGGCGGTGATGGCAGGCGGCAAGGAGGTCGGCGTGACGACCAGCGGCACCTTCTCGCCGACACTGAAGACCGGTATCGCCCTGGCCCGTGTCGCCCGCGAGGTCGCCACCGGGGACAGCGTGGACATCATGGTGCGGGGGCGCGCCGTCCCCGCCGATGTCGTCAGGTTGCCGTTCGTGCCGGCGCGGGTGCGCTGATCACGACGCGGCCAGCAGGGCCAGGCGCAGTGTCGCCAGACCGCTGAGCGCACCGAGGCCCTCGCCCGGGCCGATTCCGCTCGTGCCCCACACGCCGGCCTCGCACCGGTCGAGGAAGAACCGCTGCACCGGTTCGTCGCCGCACACAGGCGCTTGCACCGGTGGTAGTTGCCCGGCGATTGCGGCCGCGGCGGCGCTGACCACGCCGTCGAGGAGGACGGGGACGTCGGCCTCCTGAAGGACCTGCACCAACTGTGCGATGGGCTCGGGCAATTGTGCGTCGGTGCGGGTGCGAACGTCCTGGACCTTGTCCATCCACTGCTGGTCGTCGATGCCGCTGCCGTACCCGACCACGAGTTGGGGTTCGGCGGCGAAGTGGGTGACGGCGACGCTGGCGGCCAGGGTGGTCATCCCGCGCCCGGCCGAGGCCAGCAGGAGCAGGTCGTGCCCCTCGGGAAGGTCCCCGGCCCCGGCGACGAACACAGGCACGTCGAGGTGGGCGGCGACCCTCGACGTGGGCGTTTCGCGCCGCGGCCAGGTGGCGCCGTGGTCGGGCGACAGCGCCGAGACCGCCGAAGGGTCGTCGTGCACCGCGACGACCAGTAGGGGATTCTGCGGCGTGGGGCCGGCACCGACTTCGCGCCACCAGGCGACTTGGGGGTTCACGGCCGGGCGCGCACGGTGGTGGGCAGCGGCACGGCCGGTCGCAATGTGATGGCTGACATCATCGGCGGCTCGGGTTCGGAGCCGACGTCCAGGTGCCACCGGCGTGCCAGTGTCGCCAGCAGCGTCACCGCCTCGGTCCACGCGAAGTGCTCTCCGATGCAGCGGCGGGTGGCGAATCCGAAGGGGAACCACACCCCGCGGGGCACACGTGGAGCCCGTTCGTCGAAGCGGCCCTGCGCATCCAACCAGCGCTCCGGGTGGAACCGGCCGGCCCCGGCCCAGAACCTCGGGTCACGGTGCAGCGCGAACTGCGAGGCCAGGACGACACTGCCGCGGGGGAGGTCCCATCCGGCCACGCGCAGGTCGGTGTCCAGCCAGCGGCCCAGGATCCACGCCGGTGGGTGCAGGCGCATCGACTCGGCCACCACGGCGTAGGTGCGCGGCAGAGTGGGCAGGTCGCCGGCGACGAGGGGGCGGTCCGGCAACGCGTCGAGTTCATCCTCCAGCCAAGCGCGCACCTCGGGGTTGTGCGACAGCAGGTTCCAGGACCACGTCAGGGCCAGCGCAGTGGTCTCGTGGCCGGCCAGCACGAGCGTCATGGCCTCGTCGCGGACCTCCTCGGACGTGAAGGCCGGCTTCCCGTCCTCGTCGGTCGCATCCAGCAGCAGGGTCAGCAGATCGGTGCCGGCGCGACCCTGGGCGGTCTCGAACCGGCGCCGGGTGATCATGTCGTCGACGATGGCGTCGAGGTCCTCGATGGCCTGGATCTCCCGGCGACGCCGGGCGGTGGGCACCCTTGACAGCGGGGAACTCCAGGGTCCGATGCCGCGGGCGAATCCGGAGAGCACGGTTTCGAGGGCGGCTGCGACCTCAGGGGCCTCACCCCGCAGCTCCACCCCGAAGATCGTCCGCCCGATGACATCGAGGGTGAGTTCCGACATGGTCTCGGCGAGGTCGATGCGGTGGCCGTCGGACCACTGCCCATCGGTGACCTGGGCCGCCGCCACCATGTCCTCGACGTAACCCTCGATGCGCCGGTTGTGGAACAGGGGCTGGATCGCGCGGCGATGGCGCAGGTGGGTGGCGCCGTCGGCCGTGAGCAAGCCCTCGCCGAGCAAGGGCCGTGTCATCTGCAGGCCCAGGCTCTTGCGCGTGTGGCGACCGTTGGTGACGAACACGTCCCAGATGGCCTCGGGGGAGAACAGCACGTACACGTTCTCGCCGCCGAGGGGTACGTAGACGAGGGGCTGGTGACGGGCCGCGAGCGCGGCGAAGAACTCGTGGGGGGATCGGTGGCCGCTGACCATCGTCAGCGCCGCTGCGAGCGCGTTCGGGCCCGGGGGGCGCGGGACGTCGGGCTGCCGGACCCGCATACTGGCCACCGCGGCCCTGGCGGCATCCGTGCGCTGTGTCACCGTACTGGCCATATATGTAGTGTGCATCGCGACGGTGGTGGCGACGGCAAGTAGGAGGAACGCGTGGTGGACGACTGGCGTGACACCCATCTCCCGCAGCTCCACTGGGCGCCTCGTGGACTGCCGGCCCGATGGAAGTCCGTGCCTGGCTGGGTGGCCCGCATCGCATCGGAGAGCCGGTTCGCCGGTGAGGTGCTGGACTTCGAGAAGCACCTTCCGCACAGCGGCGGTCCGACCACCACCATCGACCGCCAGGTCCTGGTCGTCCCGGGCTTCGGTTTCGGGGACGCGGCCACCGCACCCATGCAGCTCGCACTCAGGCGCGCAGGCTTCCGGGTGGTCCGCTCGCACATCCTGGCCAACGTCCGCTGTTCGGACCGTGCGGTCGACCGGCTGGCCGAGGTGGCACGGCGCGCGGTCGACGCCGACCACGGTCAGCGCTTGATGGTGGTGGGCCACAGCCGAGGTGGGATGCTCGCCCGCGGACTGGGCGCGCGGCACCCGGAGCTCGTCAGCACAGCGGTCAGTCTCGGCGCCCCCCTGAACGACGAATTCGCCTTCTACGAGATCCCCCAGCCGATGGTGGGGGCCCTCAGGGTCGTCCACCAGCGGGATCCGGAGTTGCGCGCCCGCAAGTGCGTGACTGCGCAATGCACCTGCCCGTACATGCAGGCGGTCCACCGGCCGTTCCCGGAAGATGTGGAGTTGATCAGTTACTACACGACCTCGGACGGGATCGTCGACTGGCGGGCGTGCGTGGTTCCCGGTGCGGAGAACATCGAGGTCAGTGGCTCGCACTTGGGGATGGGCCTGCGACCGGAGACCGTCGGCCTGGTGGTGCGCCGCCTGATCGCCTCGGCCAACCGGTTCTGAGGCAGCCCTCGCGGCCGGCGTTCTGCACGCGGGGCCGCGAGGTTGGAGTTCGCTCACGGCGTTGGAGAACCCACGCGTGGGTTCTCCAACCTCGTGCCTGTCCTCCAACCTCACGGTGACCATGTGCTGCGTTGAGCCCCCCACATGTCTGCTGCCAGGGACAGATCCTCAGGGGCCATCGCGGGGCACGCGAGCGTGTCCCGCTTCGCTCTGCACTCGAACCTGGCCGGCGTCGTGCCCCGCGCTGGTGGGATCGCCCTCAGTGGGATCCCGGTTCGGTCCCCGTGAGCGCAGGCTCGAACCGCACCGGCACGTCGAACGCGGCGCGGCGGGTGGCCCGTCGCACGGAGCGCAGCAGGACGGGACCGGCCAGCAGGGTCAGCACGCTGGTGAGCACCGCGCGGGGGATGTCCCAGCCCAGTGACGTAGCCGCCGTGAACGCCAGCCAGCGGCCCAGGTTCTCGGACAGCGGGGCCCCCGGGACGAAGGTCAACTGGCTGCCATCACCGAGCGCCCACGGCCAGAACGACAGATTCATCAATAACCCGTAGCCCAGGCTGCCGATCGCCCCATAAGCCATGAGCATCGCGATCTCGGCCCTGCCGCGGATCTGGGGGAGCAGTCCCGCAGCCATGGCGAACCACCCGGCAGCGACCATCTGGAACGGCAGCCACGGACCGACCCCGGCCGTGAGCAGAGCGGAGGTGAACATCGCCAGGCTGCCCAAGGCGAATCCGAACGCGGGGCCGAGTGCCCGGCCGCCGAGCAGCAGGATGACGAACATCGGTTCCAGCCCGGCGACGCCGGCGCCCAGCGGCCGGACGGCGGTGGCCACCGCGGCGAGCACGGCCAGCATCGCCACGCCCTTCGCGTCGAGCCCACCATCGCTGATCTCCGCCAGCAGCACCCCCACCACCAGTGGCAGCAACAGCGCGAAGAACCAGGGTGCGTCGCTGGCGTGATCGGCCGCCAGACTGCTGGGCGCGACCAGGAACGGCCAGAAGAAGGCGATGACCCCGACCGCGCTCACTGCCAGCAGGGCAGCAGTCGTGCGGGGGCGCAACGGCACGGCGTGGACCTGGCTCACAAGGCGCAGGCCTCCTCCACGGTCAGGACCGGCAGGGGCGCAAGCACCTTCTGTACCTGCGGGGCGAATGCCGGCGAAGAGGTGAGTGCGGTGCGTACATCTGCGTCGGTCACCACCTCGCCCTCGGCGAGCACGATCACGCGGTCCCCGATGACCGCCACCAGCTCGACGTCATGGGTGGCGACCAGGATGCTGCAGCCGGCGTCGGCCAGGGTGTTGAGCCAACGGCCGAACGCGACCTTGCCGGGGTAGTCCAGGCCACGGGTCGGTTCGTCGAGCAGGACGATCTCGGGGACCGTTGCCAATTGGATGGCCAGGGCCAGGGCCAGTTGCTGGCCTGCGGACAGGTCCCGGGGGTGGGTGTCCGGATCCACGGTGTCCAGCAGTTCCCGGAGGCGTGCCAGCGCGGATCCCGGGGCCTGGCCGGTGTCCCGGTCGGCAGCCTCACATTCTCGGTGCACGGAGTCGGTGTAGAACAGGTCGGTCGGGTCCTGCGGGACGTAGGCGATGTGCTGGAGCAGGTCCCGGCCCCGCAGGGCCGCGGGGTCGTCGGCACCGACGCGGACGCGCCCGCGATCGGGGACCATCGAACCGGCCAGCACATTGATCAGCGTGGACTTGCCCGCGCCGTTGCGGCCCATCAGTGCGGTGATCTGTCCGGACCGCAGACAGACCTGCACGTCTCTGAGCGCGTTGGCCGGCCCATAGGCCACATTTGCGTGGCTCACCGCGGCCACCTCCCGGTCGCCGAGTCGCCGCGGTGGTGGGGTGAACGCGGCCGTGCGCAGTTCGTAGGCCCGGCGCCGCGCCGAGCGCACGGACAGCGGCAGTGGGTGCCAGCCCAAGGCATGTCCGAGCCTTACCACGGGCGGCTGCAGTCCGTGGCCGGCCATCGCCGCGGCCGGTTCCTGCATGGCAGCCGTCCCGTCCTCGATGCCGATGATGTGGTCGGCGAATTCGACCACGCGCTCGAGCCGGTGCTCGGCCATGACCACGGTGACGGCCAGATCGTGCACGAGACGGGCGATGGCTGCCAGCACCTCCTCGGCAGCGGCCGGGTCCAGCGCGCTGGTGGGCTCGTCCAGCACGAGCACCGCGGGCCCCGCGGTGAGTGCTGCCCCGATGGCCACCCGCTGCTGCTCCCCGCCGGACAGGCTGTCGAGACTGCGCTGGCGCAACGGCACCAGCCCCAGGAGGTCGAGGGTCTCCTCCACGCGCCGGCGCATCACGTCGGGTGCGAAGCCCAGGGCCTCCATCGTGTAGGCCAGCTCATCCTCCACCGTGTCCGTGGTGAAGCCCGCGCGCGGGTTCTGGCCCACGGTCCCCACCACTCCGGCGAGATCCCGGGGAGCGTGGGTGCGGGTGTCCAGCCCGTTGACGCTCACCCGCCCGGTCAACGTGCCACCGGTGAAATGGGGGACCAGGCCGTTGATCATGTTCAGCAACGTGGACTTGCCCGAGCCGGTGCGTCCGATGACCAGTGCGAGATCGCCCTCCGGGATCAGCAGGTCGACGTCGCGCAGCACCGGCTGCTTGCCTTCCGCATGCTGGAAGGTGACGTGCTCGAAACGGATCATGCCGTCCTCCAGGCCAGCGGCGGTGGGGGCGTCAGTAGCGCCGGGAGTGCGGCCAGCACAATGGCCGCCGTGATGAGCGGCGGCAGGGTGGGCCATGCCAGCGGGATCGCGATGGTGTTTCCGGCCGCATTGACGGCAGCGAGTGCCGCGAGTATCCCGGTGGTCGCTGTCAGGGTCTCGGGCCACCGCCACGGATCGGGCCGGTACCGGGTGCGGGCGACGCGGTGCCCGGCCAGCAGGATCCCGCCCACAGCCATCCCCAGCCCGAGGAGGAGCAACAGCCAGCCCCACCCGGCCGCACCGAGAACGGCGAACAGCCCCAGCGCGATCCCGACCAGGCCCACGAGCACCAGGCCCGCCTGCACGGCCCGCTGTGTGCTGGTCGCCGAGGTGGTCCGGCCGTAGCCGCGGGTGTCCATCGCGGCGGCCAGGTTGATGGCGTCGTCCAGGGACGACTCCAGGACCGGCACCGCCGCCTCAGCAGCGGCGCGCAGGCCGTGTGTCGGGCGCCCGCGCAACCGGCGCGCCTGCATGACGCGGCGCACGTTGATCATGATGCGAGGGGCAAGCGACAGGGCCACGACGGCGGCCACCCCCACGTGGTACAGCGCCGGGGGCAGTGCCTTGAGCAGTCGCACCGGGCTGGCCAGGGAGTTGGCCGCGCCGACGCAGATCAACAGGGTGGCCAGTTGGGAGCCCTGAATCAGGGCGATGACGAGCATCTCCAAGGTCACCGGGCCACCGAGGGTCACCCCGGCCATCCATTCCGGCAGGGTCACGGACGGCACGGAGAAGAGGTACCGGACGCCGACCCGGACGCCGAAGAGGATGGCGAAGCCGACGCGGATCATCACCACCAGCATGGCCAGGCGCACGAACACCGTGAAAGCGCCGGCCCACTGTGCTTGCGGGCGTCTGGCGCTGACGACCAGCGTGACCACGGCGATGATCAGCCCGAGCAACAGCGGATTGGCGGTGCGGGTGGCAGCCGCGCCGAGCCCCAGTGCCCACAGCCACCAGGCGCCCGGGTGCAGCCAGCGGTGGTTCATCCCCGGCCCCTGCGCACGAGGATCGCCAGGCCCAGCAGAGCGGCGATCATGGTGACCCCGATCGCGGCGACCCAGGCCGGGGGGGAGCTGGTCGTGCTGGGCTCCGGGGCATCCGGCATTTCCAGGGCCACCGGACTCGGAACGCCGGACGAGGCCGCCGGTTTCTCCGACGGGGTCGGAGTCGGTGTGGGTGCATCGTCACGACCCGGCGCTGCTGTCACCGGCGGCACGACCTCGGCCGGTTCGGGCGCGACCTCCCGGCGTGGAGTGGGGGTGGTGACAGTGGGCGAAGCGGTAGGGCGCGCTGCAGTCTGGCCGGGACATTCCGTAGCGGGGAAGCCGTTGATCCCGCAGATCAGCCCGCTGCTGTGGAAGCGCAATGTGACCACGCGCTGCAGGACCTGCAGGCCGTTGTCCGTCGCGGGCACGATCACGCACGACACGGCGCGTGCGGGGGGCTGCTGTCCCACCGGCGCGATGCCGGCGGGTCCGTAGTCCAGCACGACCGCCAGTCGCTTCTGACCGGTCGGGGCTGCGGGCTGGCCCGGGCACAACTGGTCGTAACCACTCGCGGTGCCGGGCGCGGTGGCCTGAGAACCGTCCTTCGGCGATACGACGAATCGCCAGCCCTCGACCCCGCCGTCGGCGGGCACCCGGAACCCGGGACCCTGCGCGGAGTACGACCACTGCTCCCCGCCTGTCCAGTAGGACCAGTACCGATACGTGTCGGCGTGCGCGGGCAGCGGCATCTGCGCCAAGGCCACCACAGCCAGGGCGCAGATGCCGGACGCCAGACGTTGCATGACTACTGGCGCGTCTTCGCCAGACGAGCCACCAGGTTCATTCCCGCGAAGTCCTTCGGGCTCTTGCCGGTGGCATCGGCCACCAGGATCAGCATGGCAAGTGCGCCGGGGCTGTCGTCGCCGCTGGCGGTGATCCAGGTCTGCGCGTCCTTCTGCAGCGACTTCACCGTCACTCTCACGGCCTTGCGGCTGTTTCCGGCCTGAGCCAGGGCGAGCGCGGCCTGGGCGCTGCCCACGTGGTCGGTGCCAGGGTAGCCGCCCCCGTACGGCAGGGCGCCGCCGACGGACTCGAGGCGATCGCTCAGGTAGCCGCGTGCCGCCCTCGCCACCCGCTTGGGGCTGGCCTTCGAGGTGACGTCCTTGCACGTGCTGCGCGGCGCCTTGCGGACCAGCGGTTGTGCGGTCGGAAGTCGCAGACCCCCGCCGAGCACCCAGGCGGCCTGCGCCGTGGCGTTGTCGTTGACGTCCGTGGAACTGCTGTCGTAGCGAAGTCCGCCGGGGACCTCGCCGCTGGTGGGGCAGGGCACCTGCACGGCCGGCAGATATTTGCCGGACGGCTTCTTGCCCGTCAACCGCAGCGCGGCCAGAACCACCGCAGTCGAGTTCGTCTCGGAGGTCGCTGCCTGCGCCGGGTAGTATGCCCATCCGCCATCGGGGTTGACCCGCGCGACCAGCCAGGAGGCCGCTTTGCGCGCCTTCTTCTTGGCTCCGCTGTGCCACAGGGCCGCCACGGCCAGGGCCGTGGAATTGCTGTCCTGGCCGGCGAAGGTGACGGGGTCGGGCGCCGGGCAGGCGGTCCGGGTGTCAGACCGGTAGGCAGTGAACCCGCCGTCTGCGCACTGCTGCCGCTTCAGCCAGCGCAGCGCCGGTTTCGGGACGTCGCGCCCGGTCCCCTGCAGCGCGAGGATCGACAGCGACTGCCGGTACACACCGTCGTAGGTGGGGTCCCCGGTGCCGTACAGCCCGGCGTCGTCGGCGAGAGCCGGGCTGGCCGACAGCAGGACGGCTCCGGCCGTGGCACTGACGATCAGGGATTTGCGGATCACACGTACTCCTTCGTTCAAGCGGTCCGCACGGACCAATGCACGTGTGATCGCACACCGGCCGTCCGTAACCTCGACAGATATCGGGCCGTTTCCACTTGCCAGGTGCTCCGACTCTCCCTCCGCGAGGAGGGAACACGGTTGCGGGACAGCGCCGGATTCTCACCGGACTTCCCCTGGTTTCAGGTGGTAACGCGGGGCGGGTGCCCCACCGCCAGTGAACCATGCCGGGCGACGCTGGGAGCCCTCACCCTGGGTGTCGTCGACGGGAGAACGGTGTCCCTACTCGTCGGTGACGCTCCGCAACGCGCGTAGGGCGCTCATCGCCATCGCTTGCTTCGTCTTGGCCGCCTCGAGATCCGCGGCGATCTCGTCCACCTCGGCCTGCGCCGCCGACACCGCCGCGTCGGACTTCTGCCGGACGAAAGCGGCCTGTTCGGCGAACGGCGACGTGATCTTGTCCACCGCCTTGTCGCCGGTCTGCAGCATCTTCAGTTTCGTCTGCGCACTGGCGAGTTTGGCCTCCAGGTCGTCGACCTCTGCCTGTGTCTTGGAGACTGCGGCCTGAGCCTTGCTCACTGCGCTACTGGTGATCCCCATGCCTCCATGGTCCCACCAACGGGTCAGTGGCCGGGGCGCAGGCTCATGGGGCCGTACACCGCCCGCTGCTCCTCGTAGAGCGTCACGTCCTCCACCCCCTGAGCCAGCAGGTCCTGCCACTGCTCGCCGACCCAGGACTCCGCATCTGCCTGCGTCGGGAACGACGCAGACACCGCGCCTGTGCTGTAGCGCCAGTGGTAGCTCATGGCCGTGTCTCCGGGGAACGGGTGAGTCCGGGGTCCCGGAAGACAACGTCGCCGAGTGCCTCGTCGATGGCGCGCATGGTGTCCTCGTCGAGGACCACGCCGCTGGCCTTCACGTTGTCGGCCACCTGCTCGGGCCGGGTCGCCCCGATGATGGCCGCACTCACCGAGTGGTTCTGCAGCACCCACGCCAGGGCAAGCTGTGCCATGGTCAATCCGTGGTCGGAGGCGATCGGCCGCAGCCGTTGCACCGCCATGAGGATCTCGTCACCCATGAGCCGCTTGATGAAGTTGGAGCCCTGCGGATCCGTGGCGCGTGAGCCCTCCGGCGGGGGTTGACCCGGAAGGTACTTGCCGCTGAGCACGCCCCTGGGCCATCGGTGACCACACGATCTGCCCGATGCCGTAGGTGTCGCAGGTGGGGAGCACGCGCTCCTCAATGACGCGGTACAGCATGCTGTACTGCGGCTGGTTGGAGATGATCCGGTCGAAGCCCATCTTCTCGGCGACCTCCACGGCCGCCTCGATCTCCTCGGCGCGCCACTCCGAAACCCCTACGTAGAGGACCTTGCCGGCGCGCACGAGGTCGTCGAACGCCCGCAGCGTTTCCTCGAGCGGGGTTTCGTAGTCGAAGCGGTGGGCCTGGTACAGGTCGACGTAGTCGACGCCGAGGCGGCGCAGGGAGGCGTTGCACGCCTCGGTGATGTGCTTGCGCGACAGACCGCGGTCGTTCCTGCCCGGTCCGGTGGGCCAGTACACCTTGGTGAGGATCTCCAGGCCCTCCCGGCGCTGGCCCTTGAGCGCGCGACCGAGAACGGCCTCGGCGCGCGTCCCCGCGTAGATGTCGGCGGTGTCGAAGGTGGTGATGCCGGCGTCCAGCGCGGCGGTGACGCACCCCAGCGCAGCCTCCTCCTCGATCTGGCCCGCGTGCGTTATCCAGTTGCCGAGGGCCATCTCGCTGATCATCAGACCGCTGTCGCCCAGATATCGATGCTGCATCGTCACCTCTTCCGTGCCGGATACGTTCCCCGCCGGGCGGTCTCATCCCGGCCGGGCTACTTCTTCTTCGGCTCCACTGGCCTACCGCCCGCTTTCACCTTGGGAGGCGGCAGCCGCAGTCGCCGGATCTGCAGGGCCCGCATTGCCCCGTAGAACAGCGCGCCCTTTCGTTCGGCCGGGTCCGGGAACTCCCTCTTGAGCATGGAGTTCAGGCGCATCACGACGATCGTCATGTCCACGACGAGCAGCAACAGCATGAGGAACCAGATGAAGGAAACGATCACCTGGATCTGGGGGTTGCGGAACAGCCCGACCACGAGGACCACCACAGCCACCGGGATGAAGTACTCCGCGAGTGTGCGCCGGCCGTCGACGTAGTCACGCACCGCCCGCCGGACAGGCCCGGCGTCGCGGGGGGGCAGTGCGCGTTCGTCGCCGGCCACGAGCGCCTCCCTGGCTGCGACGCGCGCCTGGCGCGACTGCTCACGCTCGAGCTTGCGGCGGGCCTTGGGGTCCGACGGTCCTTTGAGAGCAGCGCGGCGGGCGGCTTCGGCCTCCCTGCGCGTGGGCGTCGGGCGTCCCTTGCCGGCATCCGAGTGCGCTGCCGCGGGCTGTGCGGAGTCGGCGTGCTCCTCGGTGTCGGCAGCCTTCTTGCCCAGTCCGAACATGGCAGCCACTGTACGACGGATGCGCCATCGGCACCCGACCCCCTAGGCTGACGTACAGGTTCCGGCGAAGGAGGAAATCCGGTATGGGGATGTGGAAGCGCTTCACGATGATCTTCAAGTCCAAGGCCAACAAGGCACTGGACCGGGCTGAGGATCCACGCGAGACCTTGGATTACTCCTACGAGAAGCAGTTGGAGTTGCTGCAGAAGGTCCGGCGGGGTGTGGCTGATGTGGCCACCTCCCGCAAGCGGCTGGAACTGCAGATCGGCCAGTTGGACCAGCAGTCGGCCAAACTCGAGACGCAGGCGAAGGCGGCGCTGGGCGGCGGCCGGGAGGACCTCGCCCGCGAGGCGCTGACCCGGCGCAGCGGCCTCACGGTGCAGTTGAACGACCTGCATGGGCAGTTGGCCACCCTGCAGGACCAGGAGGAGAAGCTCACGCAGGCCTCCCAGCGGCTGCAGGCCAAGGTCGAGGCCTTCCGCACGAAGAAGGAGACGATCAAGGCCACCTACTCGGCCGCGGAGGCGCAGACCAAGATCAACGAGGCCTTCTCGGGCATCTCCGAGGAGCTCGGGGACGTCGGGATGGCCATCCAGCGCGCCGAGGACAAGACGCAGTCGATGCAGGCGCGCGCCGGAGCCATCGACGAACTCATGGCCTCGGGCGCCCTTGAGGACGCCACGGGCACCGGCAAGGACTCGATCACTGCCGAACTCGAGCGGATGGCCAGCACGAGCGAGGTCGAGGACACGTTGGCGGCGATGAAGGCCGAGTTGTCCGGCGGCTCCGCCCCGCAGGCGGTGGAGGCCCCGACCACCCCAGCGGTGGAGTCCGGTTCCGCGCCGGCGGCCGAGCAGCCCAAACCCGCGACTGACGAGAACTGAGCGGAGGTGCCGCGATGATCGTGCGGATCATGGGGGAGGGACAGTACGAACTGTCCGATGACGCCCTCGAACGCCTGAACGAACTCGATGACGCCCTCGAGGCCGCGCTGGACGACGAAGCGGGTTTCCCGGCCGCCCTGGCTGCGCTTCTCGACAGCGTGCGTGCCGTCGGCACCCGCCTCCCGGACGAGGAACTCGTGGAGTCCTCGGTGATCCTGCCGGCCGCCGAGTCGTCAGCCCAGGAAGTGCGGGGCATGCTCACAGATGAGGGCCTGATTCCCGACTGATTCTGCTGACGGCGCACGTCGCAGCCGTGGGCCGCGGCCACGATGCATGCCAGACTTGTGACATGAAGTCCCGCTATGCCTCGGACAAGGGCCTCGGCGCCCGTATGGTCGGCACGATGTTCCTGCTCGGCCTGCTCTACGTCGGCTTCATTGCCGCCCTGATCGCCATCGGTCTGAACGCCGCCTTCGTGCTGGTGCTGGCCGTGGGGCTGCTGTTCGCACAATGGTTCTTTTCCGACACCATCGCGCTGCACTCGATGGGTGCGGTCGAGGTCAGCCCCGAGCAGGCTCCCATGCTGCACGGCATCATCGACCGTCTGTGCGCGATGGCGGAGATGCCGAAGCCGCGGGTGGCCATCGCGGACGTGGACATGCCCAACGCCTTTGCCACCGGACGCAGCCCGAACCGTGCGGTGGTGTGTGTGACCACCGGACTGCTGCGGCGCCTCGACGAGGAGGAGCTCGAGGGCGTGCTGTCACACGAGTTGTCCCACGTCGCCCACCGGGACGTGCTCGTCATGACGATCGCCTCGGTGGCCGGTGTGGCGGCCGGCTTCCTCACCAGGATGGCGATGTGGGGCGGCCTCACCAACCGCAAGGAGTCCGCCCTGGTGGGGCTCGCGATCATTGCGGTCAGCATGCTCGTGTACGCGGTGAGTTTCGTGCTCACCCGCATGCTGTCGCGGTACCGAGAACTCGGCGCCGACCGTGCCGGTGCCCTGCTGACGGGCCGGCCGAGCGCACTGGCCTCCGCTCTGCAGAAGGTCAGCGGCGACATCGCCGCCATCCCGACGCGCGACCTGCGCAAGGCGGAGCCGTTCAACGCGTTCTTCTTCGCACCGGCCCTGTCGGGTGGGACCAGCCTCGCGGCGCTGTTCGCCACGCATCCGCCGCTGGAGAAGCGCCTGGAGCAACTGGCGAAGATCTCCTCGCAGTTGGGCACCTGATGGGGCTGTTCGACTCCATCATGGGGCGCAGCAAGCCGCCCAAGCCCAATCTGGACCAGTTGTTCGGTATCCCCTCGGCGGCGATCACCCTGCAGGCCAGCCTCGGCGCCGAGCCGACCGGTGAGGGGTCGGTGGCATTCCGTGCTCCTGAGGGCAAGGCGTTCGCCGATGTGGTCGCGGATGTACGACAACTGCTCACAATGACCTCCGATCCCGATCTCCAGGTGGTCCAGGACAGCTACGGCTACACGTGGATCACGGTGCGGGCTGCGGACGTCGCCGATGTGGTCAACGGCCTGCACGCCGTCAACGTCTCCATCCAGGACGCCGGCTTCGGTCCGCAGTTGTTGTGTTCCCTGGTGGGCTTCCGGCGCAACGAGCAGCGGTTCGGGCTGGTCTACCTGTACAAGCGCGGCAGTTTCTACCCGTTCGCGCCGTTGGGGGAGCCGCGGCGGGACTCCCTGCTGGAGTTGCAGCTCAAAGACCTGCTGGCCGACGACCTGGCCGTCGAGCAGGACCTGACCCGCTGGTTCCCGGTGTGGGGCGCGCCGGGGCTGTAGGTGCGGCCCTGCCCCGGCGTTGGAGTTCGTTCTCCGCGTTGGAGAACACACGCGTGGGTCCTCCAACCTCATGCACCACCTCCAACACGAGCGGGGTGGCGGGGGATCGGGGTATGGCCCGGCCACCTCAGTCGCGCGGCAGGGCACCCACTCCGGGCAGCGCAAGCATCCGGTCGAGCGCCACACGTGCCCAACGGGCGGTGTCGGGATCCACGACGATGCGGTTGACCACACGGTCCTCGGCCAGGCTCTCCAGGGCCCAGACCAGGTGCGGCAGGTCGATGCGGTTCATCGTCGAGCAGTAGCAGATCGTCCGGTCCAGGAACATGATCTGTTTGTCGGGATGCTGCGACGCGAGTCTGCGCACGAGGTTGAGCTCGGTGCCTATCGCCCAAGAACTTCCGGGGGCCGCGGACTGCAGCGTCTTGACGATGTATTCGGTGGAACCCACGAAGTCGGCCTTCAGTACTACCTCATGGCGACACTCAGGGTGAACTAGAACGTTAACATCGGGTGCTTTTGCCCTGATTTCGTCGACACTGTCCTCGGTGAATCGCCCGTGCACGCTGCAATGGCCGCGCCAGAGGATCATGCGAGCCCGATCCAGCTCGGCCGGCGTCAGACCACCGCCGGGCCGGTGTGGGTCGAACACGACGCAGTCGTCCAGACTCAGGCCCAGTTCCAGGACCGCGGTGTTGCGGCCGAGGTGCTGATCGGGCAGGAACAGGACCTTCTCACCCTGTTCGAAGGCCCAGCGCAGCGACTGGGCGGCGTTGCTCGAGGTGCAGATCGTCCCACCGTGTTCGCCCGTGAAGGCCTTTATCGCAGCCGTACTGTTCATGTAGGTGACCGGCACGGTCACCTCGGCGACACCGGCCGCCTCCAAGGTGCGCCAGGCCGCCTGCACCTGGTCGGCCGCGGCCATGTCCGCCATCGAGCAGCCGGCTGCCATGTCGGGCAGGACCACGATCTGGTCCGCCGACGTCAGGATGTCGGCACTCTCGGCCATGAAGTGCACGCCGCAGAACACGATGAACTCGCTCTCGGGTCGCGCCGCGGCCTGCTGGGCCAGTTTGAAGGAATCGCCGGTGACGTCGGCGAATGCGATCACCTCGTCGCGCTGGTAATGGTGCCCGAGGATGAAGGCACGATCACCGAGCGCGGCCTTGGCCGCTTGAGCCCGTGCCACGAGATCCGGATCGCTGGGGGCGGGCAGATCACCAGGACAGTCCACTCCGCGCTCGCTGAACGCGTCGCTGCCCTCGCCGAGGAGCAGCAGGAGCGGGGAGGGCTCAGGTTCGGTGAAGGTGTTGGACACGTACCAATGGTGGCACGCACCGGCCGTCAGTGGCGACCGGCGTTTGCGCCCGGCGAACACCACGGCGTCCCCAGCCCGAAGTCCGCTCGAGCGGTTCTGTGGCACTATGGAATACGACCACGCCGCCACCGGTTGACGTGGACGAGCCTTCGAAAGGAATCGCTTAGATGAGCACTGAGACGACCACATCGGAATCCGCGACCACGAGCGGCGTCACGCTGACCGAGGCCGCTTCCTCCAAGGTGGCGACCCTGCTCGCGCAGGAAGGTCGTGAGGACCTGGCCCTGCGGATCGCGGTTCAGCCCGGCGGTTGCTCCGGCCTGCGGTACCAACTCTTCTTCGACGAGCGGACCCTGGACGGCGACACCCGCATCGACTTCGACGGGGTGACCGTCGTGGTGGATCGCATGAGTACGCCGTACCTGGGCGGCGCGACGATCGACTTCGTGGACCAGATCGACAAGCAGGGCTTCACCATCGACAACCCGAACGCCACCGGGTCCTGCGCCTGCGGCGACTCATTCCACTGAGCCGCTGACCGTGGTCAGCGAGAAGCGTGAACTCGTCGGCTTCTCGAAGACCATCACCGCGGACGACATGCTCGCCGGCTACCGGCGAGGTCTGTTCCCCATGTCCTACTGGGGGCTGATGTACCAGTGGTGGTCCCCGGACCCTCGTGGCGTGCTGCCGCTGGGCAACCTGCGGATCGCCCGCAGCCTGCGCAAGAGCATCCGCAGGTACCGGACGTCCTTCGACACCGACTTCGCTGCGGTGGTCGCCGCGTGCTCGGATCCTGATCGCCCAGGCGGCTGGATCGACCCCGGACTGGAGAAGGCCTACCTCGACCTGCACGAGCGGGGATTGGCCCACAGTGTCGAGACGCGCAACGCCTCCGGAACCCTCGTGGGCGGCCTGTTCGGGGTCAACATCGGGGGGTTCTTCGCCGGGGAGTCCATGTTCCACACCGCCGTGGACGCCTCGAAAGTCGCTCTGGTGAGCCTGGTCGACCGCCTGGGTGCCGCCGGATCTCCGATCCTGGTGGACACGCAGTGGCGCACCGAACATCTGGCGTCCCTGGGAGTGGTCGAGATCCGCCGCAGCGAGTACCTGCAGCTTCTGGCGGCCGCCCTCGCGCGGCCTAACGTGCTGTGACGACCGTCAGCCGCCAGAAACCGTCCTCCTCGCGCACCTCGCGCAACTCCGAGCCTGTCATCCGGCACCAGGCCGGCACGTCAGTGAGCGCCACCGGATCATCGGCCAGCAGCCCGACCTCCGTACCGCCGGCGGCCAGGCGGGCAGCCTTCGCCAGGGCGATGACCGGGTAGGGGCAGCGCGTGCCCCGGGCATCCACCTCGACGCTCACAGGTCCAACGTTCCCATCTGGGCACGCACCTCGGTGACCACGGCCACCAAGGCGTCGACGAACCCCGCGGCCACCGCGTCATCGATCTGCGGGGTCAGCCCCAGGCGCACGTTGCCGCTGGTGAACCCGCCCACGGCGGCCAGGACGTGGCTGGGCTGTCCGGCGCGAGAGGCGCACGCAGACCCGCTGCCCACCGCGTAGCCGAGGGCGTCCAGACGTGTCTGCACGGCCTCGGCATCGACGTAGAGGATCGAGATGCTCAGGATGTGGGGCAGGTGGCCGTCCGAGCCGCCCCTGACCTCCAGGCCGGTGATCCCGTCCCGCACACCGGCGGCGATGCGGGCGGTGCACTCGCGGACCCGGTCCACAGCGTCGGGGGCGGCGCGCATCCAGTGCTCGGCGGTGAGGCCCGCGACGACTGCCGACGGCACGTTGTCGAACGGATGCGGTGCCCGGCGCGCCGCCCGGGAACACACGGCGACCGCCCCACCTACCCCGGACCAGGTGCGGGCGTCGAGGATCAGCCGGTCCCACGACGCCGGCAGCGGCACCCAGCCCCACGCGGTGGAGGCGTCGAGCACCACCGACGAGCCAGTGCGCTGCACCCAGGGGCCCAGATCTGCCTGCAACACACCGATCTCCTGGTTGCCCACGGCGGTCACCAGCACGCACGGGGACGGCAGCGTGTCCAGGCCTCGAGCCTGCACACGGCCCTCGGTGTCGACGTCGACGGTGTGGTGTGACAGCCCGTGGCTGCGGGCGGCGGCCGAACTGGCGTCCTGCAGGATCAGACTGTCCGCCGCTGTCGTGGCCACACACGCCGCGCCGGGGGGCAGATCGTCGATGGCCGAGACGACCGCGGAGGCGGGATCGGGAGTGAACCAGGCGCTGCGGGCGCCCGCCAGCTGCGCCACCGTCGTGGCGCTCTGCTCGAGCAGCGCCGACGCGGTCTTCCCCTCGTGGTAGCCGGCCGTCGGAACGGCCCAGGCGCGGCGGATTGCTGCGTCCAGCCACCGAGCGGTCCGGTCGCTCACCGGACGTGAAACCGCGCAATCCAGGGCGAATCGCGACATGTCGAGACGGTACCGCCCCTCGCGCCTTTACTGCCGCGGTGGTTGCGCTAGTGTCTGGCGAGTGAGACCTTGCACGCTCCCACGCGTGCCGCGGACGGCTGGGAAGGGTTCGATGACTCGACAAGCAGCACAGGGGCGTCACCGGCGGGTAGCCGTCGTGGCGCTGGGCAGCGCTTCGGCGCTGCTGCTGGCCGGGTGCTCGCAGGGCACCGTGGACGACTGGAAGCGGTTCGGATACCCCGACCCGGCGACCGAACAGGGCGACACGATGTTGCGCCTGTGGACCGGATCCTGGATCGCCGCCCTCGCGGTGGCCTTCCTCGTCTGGGGCTTGATCATCTGGTCGATCATCGTCTACCGGCGCCGCCACGCTGACGAGCCGGCGCCGGACCAGGTCCGCTACAACCTGCCGATGGAGATCATGTACACGGTGGTGCCGTTGATCATGATCGGCGGCATGTTCTTCTTCACCGTTCGGGACCAGTCGCAGATCACCAAGGTGGAGAACAACCAGGATGTCACCATCGGTGCGGTCGGGTTCCGCTGGTCGTGGAACTTCAACTACGTGGACCAGAACACCTACGAGATCGGCACGCCGGGGCAGGACCCGGTGCTCTACCTCCCGGTCAACCAGAAAGTGAAGTTCGAACTCACCTCGCCTGACGTGATCCACTCCTTCTGGGTGCCGGCGTTCCTCTTCAAGATGGATGTGATCCCTGGTCGTACGAACACGTTCGAGGTCACCCCCAACAAGGAGGGCACCTTCGCGGGCAAGTGCGCGGAATTGTGCGGTGTGGACCACTCGCGGATGCTGTTCAGCGTGAAGGTGGTCAGCCAGGCGGAGTTCGACGCGCACATGCAGGAATTGCGCGCCAAGGGGCAATTCGGCCAGTTGACCAGTGGTAGGACGACCGAAGCGGCACAAGGAGTCTGACGTGGCGATCATTGACGAACCCATCACACCGACTTCCGACGAGGTCAACGCCAAACTGCAGGCGAGGGCCGACGCAAAGGCTCAGCGCCGCTCCGGCTGGGGACAGACCGTCGTCAAGTGGGTGACCTCCACCGACCACAAGATCATCGGGCAGTTGTACCTGATCACGTCGTTCGTGTTCTTCCTCATCGCTGGACTGCTGGCGCTGGGCATGCGCGCAGAACTGGCTGAGCCGGGCATGCAGTTGATGTCGAACGCCCAGTACAACCAGTCGTTCACGATGCACGGCACGATCATGCTGTTCCTGTTCGCGACGCCACTGTTCGTCGGGTTCGGCAACGTGATCATGCCTTTGCAGATCGGGGCCCCGGATGTGGCGTTCCCGCGACTGAACATGTTCTCGTACTGGCTGTTCTTCTTCGGCGGGCTCACCGCCTCGTTGAGTTTCTTGGTGCCCAGCGGCGCCGCGGACTTCGGTTGGTTCGCCTACCAGCCGCTGAGCAGCCTGGAGTTCACCCCGTCCGCGGGCGCCGACATGTGGTACCTCGGTCTGGCCATGGGTGGCCTCGGCACGATCCTGGGGTCGGTCAACTTCCTCACCACGATCTATACGATGCGGGCCCCGGGCATGACCATGTTCCGGATGCCGATCTTCACCTGGACAGTCCTGGTCACCTCCGTGCTGGTGCTGATGGTCTTCCCGGTGCTGGCGGCGGCCCTGCTCGTGGCGTTCATCGACCGCGAGTTCGGCACGGTGGTGTTCGACGCCGCGAACGGCGGGGCGATCCTCTGGCAGCACTTGTTCTGGTTCTTCGGCCACCCCGAGGTCTACGTGCTGGCACTGCCTTTCTTCGGCATCACCAGTGAGGTCCTGCCCGTCTTCAGCCGCAAGCCGATCTTCGGGTACAAGGGTCTGGTCTTCGCCACACTGGCCATCGGTGCGTTGTCGATGGCGGTCTGGGCGCACCACATGTATGTGACCGGTGCCGTGTTGCTGCCGTTCTTCGCCTTCATGACCATGCTCATCGCAGTGCCTACCGGTGTGAAGTTCTTCAACTGGGTGGGCACCATGTGGGGCGGCTCGATCACCTTCGAGACACCCATGCTGTTCACCCTGGGTTTCTTGATCACCTTCCTCTTCGGCGGGGTGACCGGCGTCATGCTCGCCAGCCCGCCGCTGGACTTCCAGTTGTCCGACAGCTACTTCGTGGTGGCGCACTTCCACTACACGGTGTTCGGCACGGTGGTGTTCGTCATGTTCGCCGGGTTCTACTACTGGTGGCCGAAGATGACCGGCAAGATGCTCGACGAGCGGATCGGCAAGATCCACTTCTGGTTGCTGTTCTGGGGCTTCCAGATCACCTTCCTTGTGCAGCACTGGCTGGGCACGCAGGGAATGCCCCGCCGCTACGCCGACTACCTTCCTGACGAGGGCTTCACGCTGCTGAACCAGGTCTCGTCGTTCGGGGCGCTGATCCTGGGGATCTCGACGCTGTTGTTCCTGTACAACGTCTACAAGACCTGGCGGTTCGCCCCCAACGTCACCACGGACGACCCGTGGGGCTGGGGCGCCTCGCTGGAGTGGGCCACCAGTTGCCCACCCCCGCGGCACAACTTCGTGTCCCTGCCGCCCATCCGCTCGGAGCGCCCGGCGTTCGACCTCCACCATGCGGAGGTCGAGGATTGCTCTCGCAGACAGTCGACAAACTGCGGGCGCTGACGCCGGCCGGAAGGGAGTCGAGCAGTGAAGCACGCCGGATACATCTTCGGCCTGGGCACTGTCTTCTTCGGCGTTGTGTCCGTCGTGTACGGCGTCTGGTCGCGGGACTGGGCAGGGACCACTGCGCTGGCCTTCACCGGCTTCATGACCGCCCTGGTGGCCTTCTACTCGCTGTACACGGCCCGGCGACTCGACAGCCGTCCGGAGGACGACAAGGTCGCGAACCAGGAGGAAGGGGATCCCGATTACGGCTTCTTCAGCCCGCAGTCGTGGTGGCCGCTGCCCATGGGCTTCAGCGCCATGTTGATCGCCCTGGGGCTGATCTTCGCGACCTGGCTGATGCTGGCAGGTGTGGTCTTCTTGATGTTGAGCATCATTGGACTGGTTTTCGAGTACTACCGCCGGGACTTCGCCCACTGAGGCTCGCACAGCGCGCCGTGGACTCTCGCAAGGGTGACATGGCTCACGCACGCGCCGCCGATCAGGTGGTTTAGAAAGAGACGCCTGCGTGGCACACTGGAATGAGTCGGCGTGTCAGCCGTCCAGAAGGGCGTGCATACGCCAGGATCGACAAAAGATCGTTGCGAGGTTTCTTTGATGACAGTGAAGCGTAATGTTGCCGTTGCCGGAGCTGCTGCCACGGCGTTGCTGGTCGCTGGCTGCGGCCCGACGCTCATCGCGCGCAGCCAGGCCCCAGGCGAACAGGCCGCGGTGTCCATGCAGATCCTGCCGTCGGTGGACCGCAAGGCTCCCGTGAACCAGCCCATCGTGGTGGTGGCGGAGGACGGCACCCTGGCCGACGTGACGGTCAACGGCCCCAAGGGCCTCCTCAAGGGGTCGTACAACGCCGAACGCAACACCTGGACCTCGAAGGCCAAGACGCTGGACTTCGGCGCCAAGTACACCGTGGCGGCCACCGCCACCAACAGTTCCGGCGCGCCCACCACGATCGACCGGAACATCAAGACCGTGAACCCGCAGACCCTCGTGAACATCAGCACGGTGTCCGTCGCTGACAACGTGACCGTCGGTGTCGGCATGCCGGTCCGGGTGACCTTCGACGCGCCGGTGAAGAACAAGAAGGCCGTCGAAGAGCAGCTGCAGGTGAAGACCTCGCAGGCCGTGACCGGGGCTTGGGCGTGGGAGTCCGACCAGGTGGTTGTGTTCCGCCCGAAGAAGTACTGGCCGGCCAACACGAAGATCGAGGTCTCGATGCCCCTGAAGGGGATCAAGACCGGTCCTGGTGCCTACGGCGCGGAGAACCGGGCGGTGTCCTACAAGACCGGCGACTCCATGGTGTCCACCTACAACGCTTACAATCACACCACGACCGTGAAGAAGAACGGCAAGGTCGTCAAGACCTTCCCGGCGACCAGCGGCAAGCCCGGTTTCGAGACCCGGCAGGGCATCAAGGTCATCACCGAGAAGCTCGACTTCGTGGTGATGGACGCGGCGACCGGTGGGACGTCGAAGGATGACCCCGAGTACTACCGCCTCGACGTGAACTGGGCGATGCGGATCACGAATTCCGGGGAGTTCGTCCACGCGGCCCCGTGGTCGGTCGGATCCCAGGGTTATGCCAACGTCAGCCACGGATGTGTCGGCTTGAGCACTGACAACGCGTACTGGCTGTTCCAGAACTCACGGGTGGGCGACGTCATCGTGGTCAAGAACACCGGTCGGGAGCAGGACCTGGGCAACGGCATCACCGAGTGGAACGTGGCCTGGAAGGACTGGCTGAAGGACTCCAAGACCGGCCCTGTGCAGACCGACACGACCGGTACCCTGCCGCTTGAGCCCTGTCGCGGGACGAGCCGGGACTGGATGGCGTTCCTTGCTGCAGCCGGGTCGTCGGCCCAGAAGGACAACGAGGTGAATCTCCTGCGGCCTGCGGGCGGTCAACTCGGTGCCGGGTCGCAGGTGCACGTTGACCTGGCCGACACCGCGATGAACAGGTGATCCTTCTCCTCGATCTGGACGACCTGGGGTGCTGGTCGTGAGGGAATCGATGTGCTGGACCGGGACGTGCACGTCGATGGCGTGACAGTTGCGGAGCGGACCCTCGCCGACTCCACGGGGTGGGGAAGCCCGATGAGTCCGGCCAGGTAGCCGAACATCCAGGCCTCCACTACGAGCAGCACCGCGGCCAGTCCCAGCTGCTAAGGAACTGGACCGCGACCATCTCCAGCCCCGAGGCGCATATCCAGCTGTAGTTCGCGACCCGGACCAGTTCGACGTGGCCGAAACACACGGGGTTCCCGGTTCTGCGTGGTCGGGCTTGCGCGCCAGCCAGCAGTAGATCCGCGGCCGAAGTCCGTCGGGCGCTGCCACACGGTCACCTGTTTAGCCCAGGCTTTCGGTAGCACAGGTGGGTTGATCCGGTAGCAGGCGTGGGTGTATCCGGTAGCGCAATGCGCTGCTCAAGGATTGCTTTCATCGGCAGCCAAGGGATGGTTGCGGCGGATGGAAGGAACCAGATGGCTGACTACCGGCTGATCATGACGCTGCTCGTGCAGCAGCGTCCGTACCGACAGATCGAGGTGATGGCTGGCTGTTCGCACCGCGCGATCGCGAGGGCCCGCCGGGTGCTCGAGGCGGAGCGGTTGAGTACTGCCGCGCAGATCGAAGCACTCACTATCGAGGACATGGACCGACTCTTCGCGGACGGCAGGAAGGCCGTTTCGGAGGATTTCGTGCCGGTCGATGTCGACAAGGTCGTGGCCGCGCGTGTGGGGCGCAAGAAGCCGCCCTTGAAGGTGCTCTGGGCACAGTACTTGAAGTCCGGACAGGCCCCGGGCGCACGGTTCTACGGTATGACCGGTTTCTGTGAGATCGTCACCGAGCACGTGCGCACGCATGATCTGACGGCTGCGATCGCTCGTGCCGGGGCACACGATGCGAGGTGGACTGGGCGGGCACCCGGATGCAGCTGACCGACCCGGTCAGCAGGCGGACGACGGCGGTGTCGGTCTTCGCTGCCCTCGCCGCCCTACTCCGGGTTGGTGTTCGCCTTCGGCTGCCTGGATGAGAAGCAGCCGGCCTGGCTGGATGCCCACCGGCGGGCGTTCGAGTACGTCGGTGGTGTCCCGCTGGTGGTCGTCCCGGATAACGCATCGACGGCGTCGAACCAGATCAGCAAGGCCGAGCGTGCCCGCGACGTCAACGTCGCCTACGCCGAGTTCCTCGAGTACTACCAGACCGCTGTGGTCCCTACCCGGTCCTATAAGCCGCGCGATTACCCCGCGGTTTCTGTTATCCCGAGTTTCGTGGGTTTGCCCTGATCACAGGGGTCTCGGACGCTGATTCCTCGGGATAACGGTGCCCGTCCTTATGGTGCTCGTCTCTGGTGGTTCTTCACGTGGAGGTGAGGCAGATGGGCGTTGCGTTGGATGAGCTGATCGTGCGGGCGGACTCGGCGGTGGCCGGGTTGGGGCATGCGCCGTCGACGTTGTGGCAGTACCGGTGGGCGTGGACCCGGTTCAGGGTGTTCTGCTGCGAGAGCGGCACTGGGGAGTTCACTGATCAGGTGGCGGCGTCGTTCCTGGCGTTCGTGGCCTGCGAGTTCGAGCAGGGCCGGCTCAAGGAGTGGAAGCGCAAGCTGCTGCGCAAGGCGGTTCTGGTGTTGTCCGAGGTCGCCGCGACCGGGACGTACACGTGGTCACTGACCCGTGCCCGGCACCCCAACGACGGTCTGGACACGGCGTTTCGCCCGGTCCAGGAGCGGTACGAGCAGTGGCTGACAGTCCAGGGCCTGGCGCGGGCGACACAGAATCTGTACGCGACGGTGTCCCGCACCGTGATGGGGTGGCTGCCAGAGCACGGGGTCACCGGCGTGGAACACCTGTCGCCGGCTGACATGTCCGCAACGGTGGTGTTCCTGGGTGGGAGCTACCAGCCCGGGAGTATGCGCACCGTGCTGAGCGCGCTGCGGGTGTGGTGCCGATTCCTCGACGAGCAGGCGCTGCGGGCCGGGCTGGCCCCCGCGATTCCGGCGGTGTCGGCGCGCCGGGTCCGTTCGGTGGTGGTGCTGCCCGCGGGCAGCGTGCGCCTGCTGGTGGATTCGGCGAATCCGGGCACGGCGACCGGGCGCAGGAACCGGGCGATGCTTCTACTGGCCGCGCGTACGGGTCTGCGTCCGGGGGATATCGCCGGGCTGCGGCTGGGTGACATCGACTGGCGGCACGCGCAGATCACGGTGGTCCAGCATAAGACGGCGACGGTGCTGCGGCTGCCGCTGCTGGCCGAGGTGGGTGCGGCGATCGCCGACTACCTGCTGCACGGAAGGCCGACCGACACCGGTGATGATCACGTGTTCCTACGGGCGCAGGCCCCCCACGTCGGGCTGACGTCCTCGGATTTGTATCACGTGGCGGCGGCAGCGTTCGCGCGCACCCCGAGCGCCGCGGCCGCTGGTGGCGGCCGTGGGATGCGGGTGCTGCGGGCATCGCTGGCGACCAGGATGCTGGAACAGGACACCCCGCTGCCGGTGATCGCCGCCGCGTTGGGGCATTCCGGGATCGACTCGGCGAAACACTACCTGGGCGCCGACGAGGCTCGAATGCGCCAGTGCTGCCTGAGTTTCGAGGGCATCGAACCGGCAGGGGCCTGGCGGTGAGCGGGCTGGTCAGCGCCCTGGCACCGCACATCGAGGCCCTGCTGGACGTCAAGCACGCCCTCGGGCTGCCGTACACCACCTCGGGGCGGCACCTGGCCGCGTTCGACGCGTTCTGCGCCGCGCGGTTCCCCGGGCAGGCGAGCATCAGCCGCCAGATGGCGATGGCCTGGGCCGCCAGTCGTCCCGGGGAACACGTCAACGCCCAGATGCGCCGGATCACCCCGGTCCGGCAGTTGGCCAAACACATGACCGGGTTGGGGCTGGACGCCTACGTGATCCCGGCTGGGATCCCCGGCCGGCAGATCCGGTACCGCCCGCACCTGTTCACCCACGCCGAGCTGCGGGCACTGTTCACCGCCGCCGACCAGATCACCGCGTCCCCGTACGGCGGGGCGCGGCATGTCATCATCCCGGTGATCTTCCGGATGATCTACTGCCTGGGTCTGCGTCCCGGCGAGGCCCGCCGGCTGCACCGCAACGACGTCGACCTGGCCGGTGGCACGGTACACATCCGGGAATCCAAAGGGCATAAGGACCGGCTGCTGTTCCTGTCTGAGGATCTGCACGAGTACTGCCGCGGCTACGACACCGCGATCAGCGCCGACCACCCGCAGCGCACGGCGTTCTTCCCCAACCGCGACGGCGGCGTCTACAGCCACGCCACCATCAACCACTGGTTCCGTCAACTACTCGAGGCCGCTGACCCGCCGATCATGGCCGTCCCGGGATCACCGCCGCGGGTCTACGACCTGCGTCACGCCCACGTGGTCGAGGTGATCAACCGGTGGGCCCGCCAAGGCCGCGACCCCCACGCCCTGGTCACGTATTTGAGTCTGCACCTGGGGCATGCCAACCCCGAGGACACCTGGTACTACTTCCACCTCGCCGCGGACTTCCACCCCGACCTGCGCGCCCTGGCCAACACCAGCCTCGAAGCCCTGATCCCGGAGCCCGGCCATGCCCTCTGAACACTTCTACGGCCTGGTCCGGTCCTGGCTGACCGTGCACCTGCCCCGGGCACGCCGGCTGTCCCCACACACCATCCGCTCCTACACAACTGCGCTCAAGGCGCTGCTGGCCTATCTGCGACAAACCCGTGGCCTGGACCTGGACCAGATCGGTTTCGAGGCACTGGACCGTGCCACGATCACCGGGTTCACCATCTGGTTGACCGACACCGGGCACCTGTCACCGGCGACGGCGAACCAGCGCCTGGCCGCGGTCAAATCGTTCCTGGCCTACTGCGCCAGCGAGGACCCGGCGCTGGTCGCGGTATGGCTGGACATCAAACACGTCCGGCCGGTCCGGGCCCCCGCGCCCACTCGGCCAGAACTGACCATCCCGGCCATAGATGCGCTGATCCGCGCCCCCGGGCAGGACACCCGCCGCGGGCTGCGCGACACCACCATGATCCTGCTGCTGTTCGACACCGCCGCCCGCATCCAGGAAGTCCTCGACCTGAGGATCGCCGACATCGCCACCACCCCCGGGCGGGCCACGGTGACCGTCACCGGCAAAGGAAACAAGACCCGCACCATTCCGATCATGGACAAAACCGCCCGGCACCTCGACCAGTACACGGCCGTGTTCCACCCGGGCACACCCGCACCCGAAACCCTGCTGTTCTTCACCATCCGCGGCGGCAAGCATCAGCCCATGAGTCAGGACAACCTCACCTGGCTGCTCAACAAGCACGCCGCCACCGCACGGGTCGGCTGCCCGGACCTGCCCGACCGGATCCACGCCCACCAACTGCGTCACGCCCGCGCCATGCAGATGCTGCGCGCCGGGGTGCCGCTACCCCACATCAAGGAATTCCTCGGCCACGCCAACATCGCCACCACCAGCATCTACGCCACCGCCGACAACCCCATGGTCCGCGAGGCGATCCAGCAAGCCGCCGGCACCGCACCAGACCTCGCACCACTGTGGAAAGGCGATGACCAGACCATTCTGCGACTGGCCGGACTCACATGATTATCCCGAGGAATCAGCGTCCGAGACCCCTGTGATCAGGGCAAACCCACGAAACTCGGGATAACAGAAACCTCGGGGTAATCACGCTTATCCCGAATTCGGGATAACAGAGACAAGGGCAACGTGGAAGCCGGGGTGAAGGTCGTCACGAACTGGGTGATCCACTACCTGGCCGGCCGGACGTTCGCGTCGCTGGACGAGCTGAACGACGCCATCGCCGAGCGAGTCGAGGTCATCAACCAGAAGACCCCGTTCCGGGGTGAGGCGCGCAGCCGCCGGGACTGGTTCGAGCAGCGAGGAACGCCACGAGCTGCTCGAACTGCCGGAGCAGCGCTGGGGAGCCGGTGGCGTGGCGCACGGCGAAGGTGCACCGGGACTGGCACACCAGATCGACACCGTCAAGTACTCGGTGCCCTTCCGGTTCGCCGGGCTTTCTGTCGACGTGCGCATCATCGGCGACACCCTCGATGTGATCGCCGACGGTGAGATCATCGCCACGCATCGGCGAGGTCAGCGCAGCAACGGGTACGTCACCGATCCCGAGCATCAGCCCGCGCACCTGGAAGACAGCATGAACCTGTGGACGCGCGGCTACTTCCTGCGCCAGGCCGCCAAGGTCGGACCCGGAACGGTCGCCGCGCTGGAACGACTGCTCGACGAGCAGAAGATCGAGGCGCAGGGTTTCCGCTCCTGCATGAACATCCTCGACCTCGGCAAGCGTGGGAACCGGGTCTTGCTGGAACAGGCATGCCGTCAGCTCACCGACGCGGACGCCGACCGGCGGATCACCTACACCGCGGTCAAGAACCGCATCACCGGGCTTCGCGCGCAGCAGGACCAAAGGCCCGCAACCGACCCCGCAGGCAGACGCCCCGACCCGGCGTCACCACCGGGTCGTAGTGCTGCGCGGGACACCAGTCGCGCCTACCTGGCGGGGCCTCCGCGTTCAGCCTCGACGCGCTCACCGGGCCGGGAACGCAGGCCGATCATGCTTGATCAGCACCTCACCGGCGATGACATGCCCCTGTTCACCAGGCTGCGGATGACCGCGTTCGGAGAAGCCGTCATCGACATCGCCAACGACCCGACATACGACCAGTGGACGTTCTCCCCAGAAGATCCGGCACGCCCTGGAACAAGAGACCGCCGCCCGCGGCAAACGCGCCTACTCAAACTGCTGAAAGCCTCCACGAACCCCGAACCCGGCCGCCTGCGTCGAGGACATCCACTACCTGCACGGAAGGAGTATCAACCGCGACGTCGTCGCTCGGCTCGCCGCCTGCCACTGGATCGACCGGGCCACGAACCTCGTGATCCTGGGAACCCTCCAGCGTCGGGAAGTCCCTACCTGGCACAAGCGCTCGTGAACGCCGCCTGCCGGACGCGACTACACCGCCCCTACTACCGCCTCGACGACCTCGCCAACCGGCTCGCCGTCTTCCAGCAGGCGGACGCGCAACGGCTGCGCTTCCTCGATGACCTCAACGCCTGCGATTTGCTCGTGCTCGACGACTTCCTCACCACCCCGATCACCAGCGACACCGCAGCCCAACTGCTCAACATCCTCGCCGCCCGAGAGGGACACGGTTCCACCGCTGTCACCTCGCAGTTCGACCCCGAGGACTGGTACAAGTCACTGCACGACGCCGTGATCGCGGAGTCCATCCTGAACCGGATCGTCTCCAACGCCGAGATCGTGCAACTCGACGGGCCCAACATGCGCCGCCACATCGGCGGCAACAACCAGGAACGCAGGACTGACAGTCCGTCAGCGCCACGGGTGGGGACACCGCTCCCATGTCCCCACCCCTGCTACCCGATCAACCCACCCCCGCTACCGAAAGGCTCCGCTTAACACCCCGGCCGGGGTGGGGGCGCGCTCCACACCCATCAGCCTAGATGCAGGCGGATGACACAGGCACGGACTGCCCACCGCGACGCAGTTGTCGGGAGACTCCCACCACGGCTCGCCACCGCCGGCCCACCGGTGTTATCCCGATGCTGACGCCCGGCAGCACGATGGGTGCCTGACCCAGCCAGACGTTATCACCGATGGTCACCGGCTCGCCGGACTCCCCAGCCATCGCGGCAGTTCCGGGTCCAAGGGGTGGGTGGCGGTCCAGATCTGTACTCGCGGCGCGATCTGGCAGTGCGCCCCGTCCGGATGTCCTGACGTCCAGCAGCATGGCGTCGTAGTTGATGAACGTGTGATCCCCGATGTGGATGTACTGGCCGTAGTCGCAGCGGAACGGCGGTTTGACGACGACTCCGGTTCCACAGGTTCCGAGCAGTTCGCGCAGAAGCGCCTCACGCAGGACATCCTGCTCGGCTGAGGTCTCGTTGTAGCGGGCCAGGAGGTGCTGACAGCGCAGATGATCGCCGGTGAGTTCTGCCGGGTCGTCAGGCTTTCAGGCCAACTCACCCGCCCGCATCCGGTCGCGCATCATGACACAGCCTGAGCCTAGAGCCAAGCGCTGGGCAGTTGGGACCCTCTCACGGACCGGAGGAGACCAGCAGACGAGGGCGCCGGCCCCACCAGGGGAGCGGCGCCTCGTCTGCTTGTCTACTTGTCGTCGATGACGGGATCGTGAAATACGGATCCGTCGTGCGCCGGGACCGGGCGACGGTCCTCCGCCATCACCGGAGCAGCTTCCTCGACCTCGTGACGCAGGTGGGCCTCGGCAGCCTCGAGTTCTGCGCGCGTCGGCAACGGAATGTTGTCGGCGTGAAGAAAGTTCCGGAGTTTCGCCTGCAGCCGCTTCTTGCGGGCACCGGGTTGCCGCACACCGTTCTCGTCGATCCCTTGGGGCATCGGCAGCGGTGCACGGTCCGGCGGCAGACATGGGCACGGCCTTCTCCTCGTCGGAGATGGGTGCGTGGATCTCGATGAACTCACCGTGCGGAAGGCGCAGGATGTTGCCGGTCTCCATGCCGTGGAGCAGCTGTCCCGATCGCGGCGCTGCAGGCCCAGACAGATCCGCTTCGTGGCGATGAAGCCCAGCGGCGGTACGACGACGATCGCCCCCCGCAGGAACCACGTGATCGCGTTGATCGACCAGTCGAAGAAGCTGGCGATCAGGTCGTTGCCACCACCGATCCACAACAGGATGTAGAACGAAAGGGCCATGGCACCGAGTGCAGTGCGGACGGAGCGTTGCGAGGCCGGTCGAGCAGGTGGTGCTCGGACTTGTCGCCGGTCGCCCACTGTTCGATCCACGGGTACAGGCCCATGACGGTGAAGAGGATGCCGGGGAGGATGGCGGCCGGGACCAAGATGTTCCAGCTGATCGTGTATCCGAAGATGACCCATTCCACGTTGGGCATCATCCGCAGTGCCCCTTCGAGGAACCCGATGTACCAGTCGGGCTGGGCGCCTGCCGTGACGGGCGGTGTGTAGGGGCCGTAGAGCCAGATCGGGTTGATCGTCACAGGCCCGAGATCAGGGTGATGATGCCGAGCGACCACGAAGAAGCCGCCGGCTTCGCCGTGTAGATCGGTAGGAGCCGGTAGCCGACGACGTTGTCGTTCGTGCGGCCAAGGACCGGGAACTGCGTGTGCTTCACGGTACCAGACCATGATCAGGTGCGCGGTGAGCAGCGCCGGGATCAGGCCAGGCACGAGCAGGATATGGACCGCGTACAAGCGGCTGATGAAGTCCGTGCCGGAACTCGCCACCGAACACTTGAAAGAAGTTGAGGTACGTGCCCACCAGCGGGATGGAGACATGATGCCCTGCGCGATGCGCAGCCATCCGGAGCGGCAGATCGTCGGGCGGGGGGCAGCCCGCGAAGCCGACCAGCAGGGCCATAGTGAGCAAATAGGCGCCGATCGCATACAGTTCATCTCGCGTGGCTTGCGGAAGGCGCCGGTGAAAGACGCGGCTCAGGTGCGCACCGTGATCGCCGCGACGAAGAACAGGGCCTGGTAGTGCACTGGCGCATGAGCGGGCCGCCGCGGATGTCGAAGGAGATGTTCAGGGTGGGCGTACGCCTCGGACATCTCCACGACCAGGCGGCACGTAGAGACGTTGCGGGCGATCCCCTCAATCATCGACGGTTTGAAGAACAGCGTAATTAGACGCCCGACAGCAACTGCGATGAACGGTGCACAGGGCGTCTCGCGGGCGCGAACGACCAGTGCTCGGGGAACACCTTGCCCATCTGCTTCTTGAGACTTGCTCGAACCCCAGGCGGTCATCCCAGCGCACCGTCTTGCCTGCCGTGTTCACCGTCGCGCTCATGCGTCGCCACGCTCCCAGAAGGCTCGGACCCACAGGTTCTGCGGAAGCCGTCACCAGCGACGAGGTACCCTCGAAAGTCGGGGAAAATCATTATTAGTAGTTGCGGTAACCGGCACGCCACGGCCGAAAACGACGTTGCCGGCGTCACTCAGATCGAACGTCGACTGAAGTGACGGGATACAACAAATGATGCGTCCGTTGTTCGTAGGCGCAATCGGACAGCCCCGTGGAGTACAGATCTTGGAGAAGGCGGGATACGCCGAAGTCCCGGTTCTCGCCCTGCTGAGACGATCTCCTGCGGCTCCATGCGCGCCAGGATGATCGCGGCCTTCGCTCGGGCGTTGAGGGTTGCCCTCCTCGTGCTGGACCTCCGGCGGGTCCGCCGGCATCGCGGAAGATAGCCACCGCCGGGCCAGATCCGAGGGGGCCGGACAGGCCGACCGGTGGGATCGACGACGATCGGGAGCCAGGCTTCCACTAGCGTCTCGCGCAGGATGGTGCCCGGCGGCGGCCCGGGTCGCGCAGCCATCACGGTCAAAGGGATCCCGGGAACGCGCCATAGCCGTGAGCAGTGAGCGACGGATGATGGGCGCTGCGCAAGCCGAATCCGCGAAGTAGTGTCGAAGGCCTCGACGGCCGCCTGCGGTCCTCCTCTGTTGAGAGGACAGCGGGTGGCAAGTACGCCACCTCTTCCTACTCGTTCATCAACTTCTCGGACCGGTGGATGCACCGGCACCGATGAGGAAGATCGCCAGGCAGAAGGTCACGACGAGGGCGTGTTTCAGCGTTGACGCTGCCGAAGCCCGAAATATAGACAGGAGCAGTCGATCAGGATCGCCACGAAGGCGACCACGAAGGCACCGTCATCACGGGCCGAACAGGAACATCAAGGTGACGCTCCGCTCAGCGCGACGGGCGGCCTTCGAGTCCACATCATTGCGGCGCGGCCGGTGTGCCAGCAATGCCGCGACGACTGCCTCCTCGATGGCGGCGGCCTCGTCTCGCCGTGGTAGCGGGCAGTTAATCGTAAGTGCTCATCGGACCTTGGCTCCGATCCAGACGCGGACGCGATGAGGGCCAACAGGCC